>NZ_DASSTI010000038.1:0-16058 GCF_035708005.1 Segeticoccus sp.
CGGGTGCCGGACGCGTTCACGTCCACGGCCGGGAAGATCCGGCGCTCGGACAGCTGGCGCGAGAGGCGCAGCTCCATGTTGCCCGTGCCCTTGAACTCCTCGAAGATCACCTCGTCCATCTTCGACCCGGTCTCGACGAGCGCCGTGGCGAGGATGGTGAGGGAGCCGCCGTTCTCGATGTTGCGAGCGGCGCCGAAGAAGCGCTTCGGCGGGTAGAGCGCGCTGCTGTCGACACCACCGGACAGGATGCGGCCGCTCGCCGGGGCGGCGAGGTTGTAGGCCCGGCCCAGTCGGGTGATCGAGTCGAGCAGGACGACCACGTCGTGGCCCATCTCGACCAGTCGCTTCGCCCGTTCGATGGACAGCTCGGCGACCGTGGTGTGGTCGTCGGCCGGCCGGTCGAAGGTGGAGGAGATGACCTCACCCTTGACCGCGCGCTGCATGTCGGTGACCTCTTCGGGGCGCTCGTCGATGAGCACCACCATGAGGTGGACCTCGGGGTTGTTGGTGGTGATCGCGTTGGCGATCGCCTGCAGGATGAGCGTCTTTCCGGCCTTGGCCGGGCTGACGATCAGACCACGCTGGCCCTTGCCGATCGGGGCGATCAGGTCGATCACCCGGGTGGTGAGGACGTTCGGCTCGGTCTCGAGGCGCAGCCGCTCCTGGGGGTAGAGCGGTGTGAGCTTGCCGAACTCGACCCGGCCCCGCGCCTCGTCCGGCGAGAGCCCGTTGACGGTGTCGAGCCGGACGAGCGCGTTGAACTTCTGCCGCCCACTGGGCTGCTCACCCTCGCGGAGCGCCTTGACCTGGCCGGTGACGGCGTCGCCCTTGCGCAGGCCGTACTTGCGGACCATGCCCATGGAGACGTAGACGTCGTTCGGGCCGGCGAGGTAGCCGCTGGTGCGCACGAACGCGTAGTTGTCGAGGACGTCGAGGATGCCGGCGACGGGCACGAGGACGTCGTCCTCGGTCACGGCCGGTTCGTTGTCCTGGTAGTCCTCACGACCGCCCCGACCACCGCGCCGCTTGCGGTCGCGGCTGCGCTGGCGTCCCCGACGGCGGCCCCGGCCGCCGCGGTCGTCGTCGTAGTCGTTGTCGTTGCGGTCGTTGCTGCTCCGGCTGCCCTGCCGGTCGGAACGGTCGGACTGTCCGTCCGACTGCCGGTCGGAGTGCCGGTCGCTGTCGCGCTCGTTGCGGTCACGGTTGTCGCGGTCCCGGTCGTTGCGGTCACGGCTGTCGCGGTCATTGCGGCGGTCACGGTCGGTGCGGTGGTCGCGGCCCTCGGTCCGGTTGCCGCGGTGCTCGCGGTCGTCCGACTGCTCGCCGTGACGGCCCTCGGCGCGGTTGTCCGACTGGGTGGCGCGATCCCCGCGCTCCTCGCGGCGCTCGTGGGTGCGCTGGCGGCGGTCGCCGTGCTCCTCGCGCGCCTCGGCCGGAGCCGAGTCGCGCCCCTGCTGGTGCCGCCCCTCCCCGGCGGACTCCTGGCGTTGCCGGCTCGGCTGCTCGGACCGCTGCTCCGGCTGCCGGGCGGGGGCCTGCTCGGCACCCGTGGCGTCGCCGGCGCGCTCGGCCGGGGCCGCGGCACCGTTGCGGCGGGAGCGACCGGAGGCCTCCTTGGCGCCGTCGGACGACGCCGAGGTCGACTCACCCGCCCGCCGGGCGCGGATGGCGGTGACAAGGTCGCTCTTGCGCATCTTGGCCGTCCCGCTGATGCCCATGCTGCTGGCGAGGCCCTGCAGCTCGGCGAGCCGCATGGTGCTCAGCGCACCGCTGCGGCGGGGAGCCTCAGGTGCCCCAGCTGCTGGGGCGAGGTCGGTGGTGTCTGTCACGAAGGATCCTTCCCCCTCGTTGTGGTCCGGCGCAGAAGCCAGGACCGGGGATTGACGTGGTCGGCAGAAGCCGACTGTGGAAAGCACACGCGCGACATGGACAGCCGCAGACATCGGCGTGTCAACGCCCGTGTGGTGTGGGTGCACCCGCTCCAATGAGTTCGGCCAATGATGCGGTCAGTGACCGGGGCTCTACCGCCGGGTGCGCTCTCATGCTACACCCCTGTTGCAGAGGGGTCACGCCGATGGGGACAACGACACGGTCACGGTTGCGCCGGTGTCGGCGACGCCGGGCCGCAGGACCTGCCAGTCGCTCGCCCCGCCTGCCAGCGGCAGCCCCGCCAGCACCTGCGGTATGACGAGTGCCTCCTCGTGCGTGCCCAGCACCAGGACGCTGGGGCCGGCCCCCGAGATCACGGCCGCACAGCCGTGCTCCCGCAGCCGGTCGACGAGGGCCATCGACGCGGGGAAGGCCGCGCGACGTGCCTCCTGGTGCAACCACTCCATCGTGGCGGCGAGCAACAGCTCGGGCCGGTGCCCGATGGCCTCCACGAGCAGGGCCGCGCGCGCGGAGTTGCGGGCGGCATCGGTGTGCGCCACCAGCTCGGGCAGGACCGCCCGTGCCGTGCTCGTCGCCAGGGCAGCAGACGGCACGAGGACGGTCACCGCGACGTCCGGATGAACCGTGAGGGGGGCGGTGCACCACTGTCCCGGCCCGTCACCCGGCCAGGACAGCGTCATGCCCCCGAAGACGCTGGCCGACGCGTTGTCCGGGTGCCCCTCCATGTCCGAGGCGAGGTCGCGCGCCTGGCACCGGTCGACCTCGACCCGGCCCTCCCTCGGTCGGCGGTCGCCCGCGGCCGCGAGCGCCGCCAGAGCCTGCGCGGCGACGACACCGGTGACGATCGCGGCGGCCGAGGAACCAAGGCCCCGGCTCTGCGGGATCCGGTTGCGGCAGACCACGGAGATGCCCGCCGGCGGCGTCACCCCGAGGTGCGCCCAGGTGTGGGACATGGCCCGCAGGATGAGGTGCTCGTGGTCCTCGGGCAGGACGCCGGCCCCCTCGCCCTCGACCTGCACGCAGATCCGCTCGCCCTCCAGGCGCACCTCGCACTCGTCGTGTATGCCGAGCGCCAGGCCGACCGAGTCGAAGCCGGGGCCGAGGTTGGCGCTGCTCGCGGGGACTCGGACCCGGACGCCCAGTCCGGTGGACAGGTGCGGCACGGTCAGCCCTCGAGCCCGAGGGCAGCGGCCGCGGTGTAGGCGTCGACGGGCACGCGCACCGGCTCGACGTCGGCGCCGTCGGCCTCCTTCAGCGCCCACTGCGGGTCCTTCAGCCCGTGCCCGGTGACCGTGCAGACGATCGTCGCGCCGGCCGGCACGGCACCGGCTTCGTGCGCGGCGAGCAGCCCCGCCACGCTGGCCGCCGAGGCCGGCTCGACGAAGATGCCCTCGCGCCGGGACAGCAGCCGGTGCGCGGCGAGGATCTGCTCGTCGGTCACCGCCTCGATCCGGCCACCGGAGTCGTCGCGGGCCTGCTCGGCCTGCTTCCACGACGCGGGGTTGCCGATGCGGATCGCGGTGGCGATCGTCTCGGGGTGGTCGATCGGGTGCCCCTGCACGATCGGGCTCGCTCCCGCCGCCTGGAAGCCCCACATCTGGGGGAGCCGGGTAGCCGGGCAACTCAGGCCCTCGGTGTCGGGGGTGCCGTCGCGGTACTCGCGGTAGCCGCGCCAGTAGGCGGTGATGTTGCCGGCATTGCCGACCGGCAGGCAGTGGATGTCCGGGGCGTCCCCGAGCGCGTCGACGACCTCGAAGGCGGCGGTCTTCTGCCCCTCGATGCGGGCGGGGTTGACCGAGTTCACCAGCTCGATCGGGTAGGCCTCGGCCAGCTTGCGCGCCAGCGTCAGGCAGTCATCGAAGTTGCCGTCCACCTGCAGCAGCGTCGCGCCGTGCGCGATCGCCTGGCTGAGCTTGCCCATCGCGATCTTGCCGTCGGGCACCAGCACGCCGCAGGTCATCCCGGCCTTGGTGGCGTAGGCAGCGGCGGAGGCGCTGGTGTTGCCGGTGGACGCGCAGATCACAGCCTGGGCACCGCGTGCGGCGGCCGCCGAGATGGCCGTCGTCATCCCCCGGTCCTTGAACGAGCCGGTCGGGTTGAGTCCCTCGTACTTCACGAAGACCCGCGCCCCGGTCAGCTCGGAGAGGTGCTCGGCCGGGATCAGCGGCGTGCCGCCCTCCCCGAGGGTCACGACCGGCGCACCGGCCAGCGAGGGGAGGCGGTCGGCATACTCCCGGATCACGCCCTGCCACAGGCGCGGGTGACGAGCCGGGCTCACGTTGCTCACGCTCCTTCGACGCGCAGCACCGCGCGGACGTTGCGGACGGTGTCCAACGAGGACAGGGCCTCGACGGTCGCGGCCAGGGCGCCGTCGGGGGCCGAGTGGGTGACCAGGACCAGGCGGGCACTGCCCTCGGCCTCGGCCCGCTGCGGTGTCTCGTCCTGCTCGGGGTCGATGAACTCGGGCCCGACCAGCTCCTGGCGGACCCCCTCGAGGGAGACGCCGTGCTCGGCGAAGGCCGCCGCGATCGTGGCGAGCACGCCCGGCCGGTCGGCGACGTCGAGGTTGATGTGGTAGCGCGTGCGGACCTGCCCCATCGGCAGGACCGGCAGGTTCGCGTAGGCCGACTCCCCTGGTCCCCGGTGACCGGCGACCTTGTGGCGGGCCACCGCGACCAGGTCGCCGAGCACGGCCGACGCCGTGGGGTCGCCCCCGGCGCCCGGGCCGTAGAACATCAGCTGCCCGGCGGCACGCGCCTCGACGAAGACGGCGTTGAAGGCACCGTGGACGCTCGCCAGCGGGTGCGTGCGGGGCACCAGCGCCGGGTGGACCCGGACACCGATGCCGTCCCCACCCTCGGTCGGGAGGCGCTCGCAGATCGCGAGCAGCTTGATGACGTGGTCGATCGCGGCGGCGCCGGCGACGTCCTCGGCAGTGACCGCCATGATGCCCTCGCGGTGCACGTCGCTGGCCGACACCCGCGTGTGGAACGCCAGCGACGCCAGCAGCGCGGCCTTGGCCGCGGCGTCGAAACCCTCGACGTCGGCGGTCGGGTCCGCCTCGGCGTAGCCGAGCTCCTGCGCCTGGCGGAGGGCGACCTCGAGGTCGGCGCCGGTCCGGTCCATCTGGTCCAGGACGTAGTTCGTCGTCCCGTTGACGATCCCGAGCACCCGGTCCACGTGGTCGCCGGCGAGGGACTCCCCGAGCGGACGCAGCAGCGGGATCGCCCCCGCGACCGCGGCCTCGTAGTAGAGGTCGACCCCCTGCGCGGAGGCCTCCTCGTAGAGCTCAGGCCCGTGGTCGGCCAGCAGCGCCTTGTTGGCGGTGACGACACTCGCGCCGTGCTTGAGCGCCCGCTGGATGAGGCCCTTGGCCGGCTCGATGCCCCCCATCAGCTCGACGACCACGTCGGCGCGCGTCACCAGCTCCTCGGCGTCGGTGGTGAGCAGCCCGGGGTCGACGCCCGGGACCGGTGGCCGGTCGAGGTGGCGCACGGCCACCCCCACGAGCTCCAGCGGAGCGCCGACCCGGGCCCTCAGGTCGGCCTGCCGCTCGCTCATCAGGCGGGCGACGGCGGATCCGACGACGCCGCACCCGAGGAGTGCGACGCGCAGCGGCGCGCCCTCCCCCGGGGCAGGGACTGGCTGGGCGGTGGTCACGGAACTGCTCCTTGGGTCACTCGACGTCGAGGGCCAACAGGTCGTCGATGGTCTCGCGGCGCACGATCGGCCGGCTCTGCCCGTCGCGCACCGCCACGACCGGGGGACGGGCGACGTGGTTGTACTGGTTCGCCAGGCTGTAGCAGTAGGCGCCGGTGCCCGGCACGGCCAGCAGGTCACCGGGGGCGACGTCCGCGGGCAGCCGCGTGTCCCGCACCACGATGTCGCCGCTCTCGCAGTGCTTGCCGACGACCCGGGCCCGCACCGTCTCGTCGGAACCGACCCGGTCGGCGAGGACGCAGGAGTACTGCGCGCCGTAGAGCGCCGGCCGGATGTTGTCGCTCATGCCGCCGTCGACGGACACGTAGGTGCGCCGGCCGTCCTGACCCAGGTCGACCTGCTTGACCGTGCCGACACGGTAGAGCGTGAAGGTGCTCGGCCCGGCGACAGACCGGCCCGGTTCGATCGAGATGTGCGGCACCGCAACGGAATTGGCGGCGCACTCGCGGCGCACCACGTCTGCCAGTCCCTGCGCCAGCTGCTCGGGCGGCAGCGGGTCCTCCTCACTGGTGTAGGCGATCCCGAAGCCGCCGCCGAGGTCGAGCTCGGCGAGCTCGGTGCCGTGCCGGCGGGCGATGTCGGTATGCAGCCGCACGAGCCGCGTCGTGGAAACCTCGAACCCGTCCACGTCGAAGATCTGGCTGCCGATGTGCGAGTGCAGCCCGAGCAGCAGCAGCCGATCCGGCCGCGCGAGGACGCGGTCGGCGGCCTCCACGGCGCGCCCACCGGAGAGGGAGAAGCCGAACTTCTGGTCCTCGTGGGCGGTGGCGACGAACTCGTGGGTGTGCGCGGCGACCCCGGTGGTCACCCGGATCATCACCGGTGCGACGACGCCCAACCGGCCCGCGACCTCGGTGACCCGCTCGATCTCGTCGAAGGAGTCGAGCACGATGCGGCCGACGCCGTGGCGCAGCGCCGCCTCGATCTCCTCCACCGACTTGTTGTTGCCGTGCAGGCCGATCCGCTCCCCCGGGACGCCCGCACGGACCGCCACGGCCAGCTCCCCGCCGGTGCACACGTCGAGGCACAGGCCCTCCTCGTGGACCCACCGCGCGACCGCGGTGCACAGGAACGCCTTGCCGGCGTAGAAGACGTCGGCGCCGCTGTCGGCGAACGCGGCGGCGAAGGCATCGCGGAAGGCTCGGGCCCGCTGCCGGAAGTCCTCCTCGTCCAGCAGGTATGCCGGTGTGCCCCACCGGGCGGCCAGGTCGCGCACGTCGGCGCCCGCCACCCGCAGCGCCCCGTCGTCGCCCCGGTGGACCGACGACGCCCAGAGCCGCGGGTCCAGTCGCGAGGGCGCCTGGTCGACCGCGGACATCACAGGCGCTCCGGTGCCGAAACACCCAGCAGCCCGAGGCCGTTCGCGATCACCGTGCGGGTCGCGTCGTTGAGCCACAGCCGGGTGCGGTGCAGGTCCGTGACCTCCTCGTCGGCGTCACGCGGACGGACGCGGCACTCGTCATACCACTTGTGGAAGTGCCCGGCGAGGTCCTCGAGGTAGCGCGCCACCCGGTGCGGCTCGCGCAGCTGGGCCGCCTGGGCGACGACGCGGGGATAGTCGCCGAGCGCAGCGAGCAGCACCGACTCGGTCTCGTGGCTGAGCAGTGAGGGATCGAACCCGTCCTCGCGGCGCACCCCGTCCTCGGCGGCGAGCCGAGCGACGTTGCAGGTGCGGGCGTGGGCGTACTGCACGTAGAACACCGGGTTCTCGTTGGTGCGCCGGGCCAGCAGGTCCAGGTCGATGTCGATGTTGCTGTCCGAGGAGGATCGGGTCAGCGCGTAGCGGGCCGCATCGACGCCGACGGCCCCGACGAGGTCCTCGAGCACCACCACGGTGCCGGCGCGCTTGCTCATCCGCACCGGTTGTCCGTCGCGGACGAGGTTGACCATCTGACCGATGAGGATCTCGAGGTTCTCGCCCGGGGTGTCGCCGAAGGCGGCACACATCGCCATCATCCGCTTGACGTAGCCGTGGTGGTCCGCGCCGAGCATGATGATCGCCCGGTCGAACCCGCGCTCGCGCTTGTCGAGGTAGTAGGCGAGGTCGCCCGAGATGTAGGCCGGGCTGCCGTCGGACTTGATGACGACACGGTCCTTGTCGTCGCCGTAGTCGGTGGTGCGCAGCCAGAGTGCGCCGTCCTTCTCGTACATCTTCCCGAGCTCGGTGAGCCGGTCGACCGCCCGCTGCACGGCCCCCGAGTCGTGCAGCGCGTTCTCGTGGAAGTAGACGTCGAAGTCGACCCCGAAGTCGTGCAGCGACTGCTTGATCTCGGCGAACATGAGCTCGACACCGACCGCCCGGAAGCGCTCCTGCGCCTGGGCGTCCGGAAGGTCGAGCACGTGCGGCTCACGCTGCAGGACCTGGGCCGCGATGTCGTTGATGTAGGCCCCCGCGTAGCCGTCCTCGGGTGCCGGCCCGCCCTTGGCCGCCGCGAGCAGGGACCGTGCGAACCGGTCGATCTGGGCGCCGTGGTCGTTGAAGTAGTACTCCCGCTCGACCTGCGCGCCCACCGCGCTCAGCACCCGGGCGAGGGCGTCGCCGACGGCGGCCCAGCGGGTGCCGCCGAGGTGGATCGGCCCCGTGGGGTTGGCAGAGACGAACTCCAGGTTGATCCGCTCGCCCTGGGCGGTGTCGCTGGTGCCGTATCGCTCGCCCGCTTCGACGACGGTCCGGGCGAGCTCGCCGGCCGAGGCCGCGTCGAGGGTCACGTTGAGGAAGCCCGGGCCGGCGACGTCGACGGCCTTGATGCCGTCCGCTGCCCCCAGCCGGTCAGCGAGGGCGGCTGCCAGCTCGCGGGGCGGCACACCGACCCGCTTGCCGAGCTGGAGGGCGACGTTGGTCGACCAGTCCCCGTGCTCGCGGCTGCGCGGGCGCTCGACGCGCACGGCCTCGGGCACGTCCGTGGCCCGCGCGGGGCCGAGGACGTCCAGGAGGGCAGAGCGGATCGCGTCAGCGAGCTGTTCGGGGGTCACTCGGACGATTCTAGGGTGGTCCCGCGGGCCCCTCCCGACCGTCTCACGGCGATGAGCTGACCGATGATCTCGAGCAGCCGCTGCGGGTCGAACGGCTTGGCGACGAAGGCGTCGACACCGGCCCGGACCGCCCGTTCCCGGTCGGCGTTCTGCACGGAGGCGGTGATCATGACGATCGGTAGGTCGGCCAACCGGGGGGTGCTGCGAATGGTCCGGACGGCCTCCCAGCCGTCGACATCCGGCATGAGGGCGTCGAGGGTGACCAGGTCGGGCGGCGCCTGCCGGCCGCAGAGGATGTCCAGCGCCTCGCGGCCGGTGGTGGCCTCGGTGACCTCGTAGCCCTCCAGCTCGAGGTTGAGGCGCAGCAGCGAACGGATGGACTCCATGTCGTCGCAGATGAGGATGCGGGCCGTCGGTTGCAGCGCCGAGTGCGCGGCGTGGCCCCGTTCCATGGCGAAGACTTTAGGCTGCTAGTGTCTCCGGCGCGCCAACAACGTCGCGATCAATATGATGAAGGTCGCGCCCGCGGGCGCACGGGCCCCCGTAGCTCAGGGGATAGAGCACCGCCCTCCGGAGGCGGGAGCGCAGGTTCGAATCCTGCCGGGGGCGCCCCTTCGCCAGCGCGTCAGCGTTGGCTGGCATCCGACACCTCGCCCACCAGTTCCTCGAGCACGTCCTCCAGGAACACGACCCCGGTCACGGCGCCATCCCCCTGCACGACCCGGGCCAGATGGGCTCCCGTGCGCTGCATCGTCGACAGGACGTCCTCCACCTCGTCGTCCTCGGACACGGTCGCCAACCGGCGGATCCGCTTGGGCGGGATGGGCTCGTCGTGCTGCTCCCCCACTGCGTAGAGCACGTCCTTGAGGTGGATGTAGCCGACGAGGTCCCCTGACCCGTCCGTGACCGGGTAGCGCGAGAACCCGCGCTTGGCGACGTGGCGCTCGAGGTCCGCGGGCGTGGCCCCCACGGGCAGCGTCACCACCGAGCTGGTCGGAACCGCGACGTCGCGGGCCACCCGGCCGCTGAACTCGAGGGCGCCCCGGACCAGCCCGTGCCGCTCCTCGGGGATGAGGCCCTCCCGGCGGCTCTCGGCGACGATGAGCTGGACCTCCTCGGCGGTGAAGGCCGCCTCGACCTCGTCGCGGGGCTCGACGCCGAACATCCGCACGAGCCGCTTGGCGATGTGCTCCATCAGCCGCACGACGGGCCGCAGCGCCTTGGTGAGGTAGAGCAGCGGCGGAGCGAGCAGCAGGGCGGCCTTGTCCGGGCCCACGATGGCAAGGTTCTTCGGGACCATCTCGCCGATCACGACGTGGCAGTACGCGACGATGAGCAGCGCGACGACGAGAGCAATCGGCTGCGCGAACTGCTGCGGCAGCCCGGTGTCGTGCAGGACGGGGTGGATGAGCTTGTCGAGCACGGCCTCGGCGACGGCGCCGAGGAGCAACGAGCAGACCGTGATGCCGAGCTGGGCCGTCGTCAGGAGCGTGGAGACCCGCTCCAGAGCCTGCAACGCGACCTGCGCCCGCTTGCTGCCGCTGGCGGCCATCGGCTCCAGCTGCGAGCGCCGTGCCGCCATGACGGCGAACTCGGACCCGACGAAGTAGGCGTTGCCGAGCAGGAACAGCAGCGACAACCACAGCGCCGTGGCCTGACTCATGAGCGTTCCTCCCCGCCGCGCGAGCTGGCCCACTGGTCGAACTCGGGGAAGTCCGCGATGTCCCCTGCCCCCTCGACCCGGCGCAACCGCAACCGGTCGACCCGGCGGCCGTCCATCGCGCTGACGCGCAGCGTCCAGCCGGGAACCCGCACCTCGTCCCCCACCACGGGCACCCGGCCCAGCACCGCCATGACGAAGCCCCCCACCGTTTCGTATGCCGACCCGTCCGGGACCGCTGCCCCGATCCGGTCGCGCACCTCGTCCGGCCGCCACAGCCCGGGCACGGTCCACGAGCCGTCGACCATCGCCCGGCCGGTCGTCTGGCCGGGGTCGTGCTCGTCGCTGACGTCGCCGACGATCTCCTCGATGACGTCCTCCAGGGTGACGATGCCGGAGGTCCCGCCGTACTCGTCGACGACCACGGCCATCTGGAAGCCCGCGCGGCGCAGCAGCAGCAACAGCGGGTCGAGCCGGATCGTCTCGGGGACGAGCACCGGGTCGACCATGAGCGCCGAGACCGGCACATCGGCCCGGCGCTCGTGCGGCACCGCGATGGCCCGCTTGACGTGCACCAGGCCGTCGACGTCGTCCCAGTCGTCGCCGATGACCGGGAAGCGGGAGTGCCCGGTCTCGCGGGCCAGCTCGAGCACGTCGGCGGCCGAGGCCGTCCGCTCGATCGCGGTGGACCGCACCCGTGGGCTCATGACGTCGGCGGCGGTGCGCTCGCCGAAGTCCAGCGAGCGGGTGACCAGCCGGGCGGTCCCCTCCTCCATGGTCCCGGCCTGCGCCGACCGGCGGACCAACGACGCCAGCTCCTGGGGGGTGCGCGCGCCGGACAGCTCCTCCTGCGGCTCGAGGCCGACGGCCCGCAGGAACAGGTTGGCCGACCCGTTGAGCAGCACGATGAGCGGCCGGGTGACGAGGCCGAAGACCCGCACCGGCACCGCCACGACCTTCGCGGTCGGCAGCGGCGCGGAGATGCCGAGGAACTGGGGCAGCAGCTCCCCGACGACCATGGAGAACACGGTGGCGAGGATCAGCGCGAGCGCCGTGGCGACGGGGGCGGCCGTGTCCGGGGCGAGGCCGGCCAGCTCCAGCGGCACCTCGAGCAGCCGCCCGACGGAGGGCTCGACGATGTAGCCGAGGACCAGCGTCGTCAGGGTGATGCCGACCTGGGCCGCGGACAGCTGGGTGGACAGGTGCCGCAGCGAGGTGAGCACCGGGGCGGCCCGGCCGTCCCCCTCGTCGATCGCGCGCTGCACGGACGGCTTGTCGAGGGCGACGAGTGAGAACTCGGCCGCCACGAAGACGGCGGTGCCGGCCGTCAGCACGACGCCGGCGAGGACGAGTAACCACTCGGTCATAGCGTCAGCATCCTATGCGGACGGGGCCTCCTCCCCCGCGCGACGGAGCCAGCAGCTCTCCCACACGCGCAAGGAGAGGACCAAAGTCCCCCGAAAGACGGTTGCCCTCCCCGTACGTGAGGGTGATCTGATGTGTGCCATGACCACACTCGGGGGAATCCCATGAGCACGACCACGCCCACCGCCGCCCCGCCGGCGACCGGGCAGGGCGCCCGCATCGAGGTCGCCGGCCTGACCAAGCGCTTCGGCAGCTTCACCGCGGTCGACGACCTGAGCTTCCGCGTGGAGCCGGGCCGGATCACCGGCTTCCTCGGCCCCAACGGCGCGGGCAAGACGACGACACTGCGCATGCTGCTCGGCCTCATCCGGCCGACCTCGGGCACCGCGACGATCGCCGGCCAGCGCTACGTCGACCTCGCCCGGCCGATGCAGGCCGTCGGCGCGGCGCTCGAGGCGACGAACTTCCACCCCGGCCGCAGCGGGCGCGACCACCTGCGCGTCCTCGCCGACGCCGCGGGCGTGCCCACGGCGCGGGTGGACGAGCTGCTGGAGATGGTCGGCATACCGGCCGCCGCACGGAAGCGCGCCGGTGGCTACTCGATGGGCATGCGGCAGCGGCTCGGCCTGGCCGCCGCCCTGCTGGGCGACCCGCAGGTGCTGATCCTCGACGAGCCGGCCAACGGCCTGGACCCGGAGGGCATCCGCTGGCTGCGCAGCTTCCTGCGCTACCTGTCCGCCCACGGCAAGACGATCCTCGTCTCCAGCCACATGCTGCAGGAGGTCGAGCAGACCGTCGACGACGTGGTGATCATCGCCAACGGCCGCCTGGTCCAGCAGGGGCCGATCGACCAGCTCCAGGGCGACGCGAAGGCGATCGTGCGGGCCCCGGACGCTGCCGCGCTCGTCAGTGCCCTCTCCCGGGCCGGTATGCCGGCCACGCAGCTTCCCGACGGATCGGTCGAGGTGGTCTGTGCCGACCTGGCGCGCATCGGCGATGCCGCGTTCTCGGCCCAGGTGCCGCTGCACGAGCTGCGGATGCAGCAGACCGACCTCGAGGACCTGTTCTTCCGGCTGACCGAGTCGCCGGAGAACCGCAACCGCAACCTCGCCGGCGGCCCGGCTGCCGACCCAGCCGAGGCCGTGGCCAGCGAGCAGACGCACGAGGGAGTGACCCGATGACGCTGGCCCTGAAGTCGGAGTTCCGCAAGTTCTTCACCACGCGGCTGTGGTGGGGCATGGCGATCGCGATGGTGCTGGCCGGCGCGGCCCTCGCCGGCCTGTTCGGCGCACTCGTGCAGCCCGGCGGCGGCCTGGGCGGCGGCATGGACAACGGCGCGCGACCGACGAAGCTGGACCCCACGCAGATCGCCAACAACGTCTACTCCTCCGGAATCTCCTTCGGCTACCTGCTGACGCTGGCGATCGGCGTCCTCGTGATCGGCGCGGAGTACCGCCACAAGACGATCACCGGCACCTTCCTCGCGACGCCCCGGCGGCTGAAGGCGATGTCGGCCAAGGTTGTCTCGCTGTTGGGCATCGGTGGCTTCTACGGGATCCTCTTCGTGCTCGCCTCGGCCCTCGTCGGGGGCCTGGTGCTGTCCGCCCGCGGCTTCGAGGCCTTCCCGTCGGCGGAGGTCTACCGCACCCTGGCGCTCGTGCTGCTGGTCCTCGGCCTGTGGGCGCTGATCGGCCTGGGCGCCGGCATCCTGATCCCGAACCAGGTCGCCGCCCTGCTCATCACGATCGGCCTCGCGTGGATCGTCGAGCCGATCGCCGGCCTGTTGCTGTCCAGCCAGGAGTGGGGCGCCGACGTGGCGAAGTACCTGCCCAGCCAGGCCACGAGCGCCATCCTGCAGACCGAGACCACGCCCGGGGCGCACCAGCTGTCCTGGTGGGCCGGGGTGCTCACCCTGGCCGTCTACGCGGCGGTGCTCGCCGGCGTGGGCAGCTGGCTGACCATCCGCCGGGACATCAGCTGACGACGACGCGTGTGCGGACACGAGCGCAGCGAGGCCCGGAGCACCGAGGAGTCAGCTGCATCGGGTTCAGCTGAGGGTCCACCCCTCCCACTCGGGACCGGACACGGCCTGCTCGCGCACGCCGTGCCCGGTCCCGGACCTGTCCGGTGGGTGAGACGGGGCCGGGAGCCGGCGGCACGCCATACGAACGCGGTCCGTTGCCCCGTCACCTGCGGAGATAGGCTTGGTGCGTCTGTTTGTCACGCCACTGCCGACGCACACGAAAGAGGCGCTATCCGCCGTGTCAGCCCAGCCCCCCAGTAACGACCCTCTGGCGGCTTTCGGACCGAACGAATGGCTCGTGGACGAGCTCTACGAGCAGTACCTCGAGGACAAGAACTCCGTCGACCAGGCTTGGTGGGGATTCTTCGAGGACTACAAGCCGGAGGAGCCCCGAGGGGACAGCGGCAACGGGGGCCATCGGGACTCCGGAACCGCCACCCAACAGCCGTCGACCACCGTGAGCCGGGCCGGCCAGAACGGCACCGCCGGGACCTCCACCAGCACCGGCGCGGAGTCCACCGCCTCCAGCGCCACCGACCGGGCCGGTGAGAAGGAGTCCGCCACCGCCCCCGCGGCCCGCGAGAAGAAGGCCGAGGACCGCGCTCCCCAGCCCAAGGAGGGCCACGACAAGGGCGGCACGACCACCGCGCCGGCGCCCGCCCCCGCCGCCAAGCCGACGCCGCGGGAGGCACCGGCCCCGAAGGCCACCGCGCAGGACGACGAGACGGAGGTCGTCCCGCTGCGGGGCGTCGCCGCCAAGATCGTCAGCAACATGGAGCAGAGCCTCCAGGTCCCGACCGCGACCTCGGTGCGGGCCATCCCGGCCAAGCTGCTCATCGACAACCGGGTGGTCATCAACAACCACCTGTCCCGCAGCCGCGGCGGCAAGGTCAGCTTCACCCACCTCATCGGCTACGCCGTCTGCAAGGCGCTGCAGTCGATCCCGGAGATGAACTACGCGCTCGGCGAGCAGAACGGCAAGCCGGCCCTGGTCAAGCCGGGTCACGTCAACTTCGGGCTGGCCATCGACCTGAGCAAGCCCGACGGCAGCCGCACCCTGGTCGTCCCGAGCATCAAGTCCGCCGAGAAGATGGACTTCGCCCGCTTCTGGACCGCCTACGAGGACATGGTCCGCAAGGCGCGCAACGGCAAGCTCACCCTCGAGGACTACGCCGGCACCACGATCAGCCTGACCAACCCCGGCGGCATCGGCACCGTGCACTCGGTGCCGCGGCTGATGTCGGGACAGGGCACGATCATCGGCGTCGGCGCGCTGGAGTACCCGGCCGAGTGGCAGGGCGCGAGCCAGGAGACGTTGAACCGCAACGCCGTCAGCAAGATCCTCACGCTCACGTCCACCTATGACCACCGGATCATCCAGGGCGCGGTCTCCGGGGACTTCCTGCGGCTGGTGCACCAGCTCCTGCTCGGGCAGGACGGCTTCTACGACGAGATCTTCGAGTCGCTGCGCATCCCCTACGAACCGGTGCGCTGGATCCCGGACATCTCGACCAGCCACGACAGCGACGTCAACAAGACCGCGCGGGTGCAGGAGCTCATCCACGCCTACCGGGTGCGCGGCCACCTGATGGCCGACACCGACCCGCTGGAGTACCGCCAGCGCCGCCACCCCGACCTCGACGTGACAACCCACGGGCTGACCCTGTGGGACCTGGAGCGCGACTTCGCCACCGGTGGCTTCGGCGGCGCGTCGATGCTCAAGCTGCGCAAGATCCTCGGCATCCTGCGGGACTCCTACTGCCGCACCGTCGGCGTGGAGTACATGCATATCCAGGACCCGGAGCAGCGCCGCTGGCTGCAGGCCAAGCTCGAGGTGCCCTACGCCAAGACGTCACCCGAGGAGCAGCTGCGGATCCTGCGACGGCTCAACGCCGCTGAGGCGTTCGAGACCTTCCTGCAGACGAAGTACATCGGTCAGAAGCGGTTCAGCCTGGAGGGCGGGGAGTCGGCGATCGCGCTGATCGACCGCATCCTGTGCCGCGCCGCGGACGACGCGATGGACGAGGTGTGCATCGGTATGCCGCACCGCGGCCGCCTCAACGTGCTGGCCAACATCGCGGGGAAGTCCTACGGACAGATCTTCCGCGAGTTCGAGGGCCAGCAGGACCCGAAGTCGGTGCAGGGCTCCGGCGACGTGAAGTACCACCTCGGCACGGAGGGTGAGTACACCTCCGACGACGGCCGCAAGACCAAGGTGTACCTCGCCGCGAACCCCTCGCACCTGGAAGCGGTCGACCCGGTCCTGGAAGGCATCGTGCGCGCCAAACAGGACCGGATCGACCTTGCGGGTGAGGCGTTCACCGTGCTGCCGATCCTCATGCACGGTGACGCCGCCTTCGCCGGGCAGGGCGTGGTCGCCGAGACGCTGAACCTGTCGCAGCTGCGCGGCTACCGCACCGGCGGCAC
>NZ_DASSTI010000039.1:0-36012 GCF_035708005.1 Segeticoccus sp.
GACCACCCCGCCCAGGAGGGCGCGCTCGGCGGCTACCTGCGCTGGAAGAACAAGCACGCCCTTCCCAAGACCAACTTCGCCATCGGCTCCAAGATCCGACGCCCCGATTACCTACCCATCGCTGCTTGACGAGGCACTAGATCGGCGGGAGAGTGCCTAGATCGACGGGAGAGTGCCTAGATCGGGGTGAGGGTGCGGCTCGCCCAGACCTGCGCGGTCTGGTAGCCGAGCCCGTGGTAGATCCGGCGGGCGACGGTGTTGTCCGAGAACATCCCCAGCGTGCACACGCCGTCGCCCTGGATGCCCTGTCGGGTCAGGGCGGCGGTCAGCGCCAGGCCCCATCCAAGGCCACGCAGCTCGGGAGCCACGGTGATGCCGGACAGGTGCGGGTGGCCGGCGGTGTTGCGGTGCAGCGCGGCGCAGGCCACGGGGCGTCCCGCCTCGTCGCGCAGGCCGAGCCACCGGTCCGTGACGCCCTCGCCCGGGTGCCCGTGCGAGCGAGGGTTGCCCCGTGCCATGAGCGCTCGTATGCCGTCCGCATCCGCCTCGTCGTCGAGCTCGACCAGGTGCCCCTCGCCGGGGAAGACGGGCGGCACCGTGGTCGTCCACATCCAGTCCCAGTCCCCACCGGTGATCCGGTCCGCCGGCACCGGGTCGGACCCGGCCGCGAGGAACCACGGCAGCAAGTCCGCGCAGGCCTGGGGCAGTGAGACGGACGCGCGCGGGAACCGGCGGTCCAGACCAGTGGACCGGAGCTCTCGTAGCAGGCGATCCACGCCCGTGGGTGGCCCGATCGCCGTGAGGCTCGTGCGACGTGACGTGCCGGTCCGCACGAACGCGACGGCCTCGGCCGCCCCGTCCGCGCGCATGCCGACCGCCACGGCGGGATCGCTGTAGTGAGAGGGCAGTTCGTAGCGGACGAAGGCGTCGTCCCCGCTGGCCCGGAGCACCTCGGCATAACCGTGCAACGGGCGCAGCGCCGAACTCGCGCGTGCTGGCGTCACACGCCGAGCCTGCCAGATAAGCAGGCCAACAGTTTCGGGGGCCTTCGTTTCCGGTTTGTTATCTGTCGTCTCGTGACTTGGGCACCACCGGCAGGCAAGATGTGTTCGGCCCACCGGCCAGCGAAGGAGGACCTGGACCGGTGTGAGCGCTCGGGAAACGTGACCGTGAAGATTTGGGGAGCAGTCTGTGCTGACGTTCATCGTCCGGAGGCTGCTCAATTACGCCGTGATGCTCTTCGTCGCCGTCTCCGGAACGTACTTCCTGGCCTCCTCGTTCCTCAGCCCGCGCTCGAACTACCTGGCGCGTCGGCCGGTCCCGCCGGAGCACTCGATCGACCTGTCGCTCAACGAGGCCAACATCAACGACAAGACCCCGCTGGTGACGCGCTACGTCCACTGGCTCGGTGACGTCCTGCACGGCAACTTCGGCCTCACCCCCGACCTCGCCCCCATCAACGGGGAGCTGCCGCACCGGATCCTGCTGAGCACCGAGCTGCTCGCGCTGTCGACGGTGCTCGCGGTGATCATCGGCGTGGGACTCGGCGTCTACACCGCCATCCGGCAGTACAAGCTGTCCGACCGGTTGAGCAACGGGTTCACCGTGCTGATCATGTGCATCCCCGCCCCGGTGCTCTACCTGTTCGTCGTGCTCGGCGGCATCAGGTTCAACGAGGCGACGGGCCATCGCTGGCTCTACGTCACCGGGCTCGGTGACTCCAGCGTGCAGGGGTTCTTCCCGAGCCTGGTGGACTACCTGCAGCACATCGCGTTGCCGACAATCGGCCTGACCCTCATCGGCTACACCGCCTACCACCTCACGCAGCGCACCTACCTGCTCGACACCCTGAACGAGGACTACGTGCGCACCGCCCGCGCCAAGGGCGTCCGCCACCACGTCGCGATCCGCCGGCACGCCCTGCGCACGTCGTTGATCCCGACGGCGATGGGCGTCGCGTGGTCGATCGCCGCCATGTTCACCGGCGCGGTCTTTGCCGAGAACCAGTTCGGCATCAACGGGATCGGCAAGTACTTCATCGACGCCCTGGGCAAGAACGACATCAACGGCGTCGTGGCCGCTGCCGGGTTCGCCGGTGTGTGCACCTGTGCGGGCCTGCTCCTCGCCGACGTCGTGGTCGCCCTGCTCGACCCCCGGATCCGGATCAGCTGAGGCCCCAGATGACCAACCCCACCGACGGCGCCCTGCTCGAGAAGGTCGCGGAGGACAGCCGGCCGCAGATCCGCCGGGTGAGCAAGGGCACCATCACCCTGCGCCGCTACCTGCGCAACCGTCCCGCGGTCCTCGGCCTCGTGATCTTCCTGCTGCTCGTGCTCTTCGCGGCCTTCGGCTCGTTCATCGCGAAGTTCCCCTACGACCAGCAGGACTTCCTCAACCTGTCCACCGGCCCGAGCGCTGAGCACTGGTTCGGCACGGACGTCGCGGGAGGCGACGTGTTCGCGCTCACCATCCGCGGTCTGCAGCGCTCGCTGATGATCGGCGTCATCTCCTCGGTCGGCATGACCGTGATCGCTGCGTTCGTCGGCACCGCGGTCGCCTACTTCGAGGGGTGGACGGAGCGGATCGGCATGTGGCTGCTGGACATGCTGCTGGTCATTCCCTCCTTCCTCGTGCTCGCCGTGCTCGTCAAGAACAGCAGCGGCTCCAACGGCTGGTTCATGCTCACGCTGGCGCTGATGGGGTTCGGCTGGATCCCCTACGCCCGTATCCTGCGCTCGATCGCGCTGTCCCTGCGCGAGCGGGAGTACGTCCAGGCAGCCAAGTTCATGGGCGAGCGCGACCTGACCATCATCACCCGGCACATGATCCCCAACCTGGGCTCCATCCTGATCATCCACACCGTTCTCGGGGTCGGTTACTCGATCACCGCGGAGACCGGGCTGTCTTTCCTCGGCTTCGGCGTGAAGCCACCGGACATCTCCCTCGGTGTCCTCATCCACAACGGTGCCGGCTCGGTGCTCACCGCACCGTGGATCATGGCGATCCCGTCGGTCTTCCTCATCGTGCTGCTCTTGTCGATGACCCTCATCGGTGACGGGCTGCGCGACGCCCTCGACCCCGCGTCCAGCTCCGGAGGCAAGGCGTGAGCACGCTCAGCGACGTCAGCACGCAGACCGGGCCCGGCCGTCCGACCGGCAGCGTCCCGGTGCTGCGGGTGGACGACCTCCACGTCACCTTCGCCAGTGAGGCCGGACGGGTGCGGGCGGTCCGCGGCGTCTCGTACGCTCTGCAGCCGGGGCAGACCCTCGGCATCGTGGGGGAGTCCGGCTCCGGCAAGTCCGTGACCTCCCTCGCGGTGATGGGCCTGCTGCCCCCGACGGCCGCCATCAGCGGCTCGATCCGGCTCAACGATCGGGAGCTGCTCGGCCTCGACGACCGGGAGATGTCGGGGATCCGCGGCAAGGAGATCGCGATGATCTTCCAGGACCCGCTGTCCGCGCTCACGCCCGTCTTCGACATCGAGACCCAGCTCGCGGAGGCGCTCACGACCCACCAGCGGCTCGGCGGCACAGGCCTGCGCAAACGGTCGCTGGAGCTGATGGACCTCGTCGGCATCCCGAACGCCAAGGCGCGGCTCAAGTCCTACCCCCACGAGTTCTCCGGGGGCATGCGGCAGCGCGTGATGATCGCGCTCGCCATCGCCAACAACCCCGACGTGATCGTGGCGGACGAGCCGACCACGGCCCTGGACGTGACCATCCAGGCCCAGATCCTTGACGTGCTGAAGGACGCCCAGCACGAGACCGGTGCCGCCGTGGTCATGATCACCCACGACCTCGGGGTGGTCGCCGGTATCGCCGACCAGGTCCTGGTGATGTATGCCGGCCGGCCGGTCGAGCTCGGCTCCGTCGAGGACGTCTACTACCGGCCGCGGATGCCCTACACGATGGGCCTGCTCGGCGCGGTTCCGCGGGCCGACAAACGGGAGTCCACGCGGCTCGTGCCGATCCAGGGGACGCCGCCGTCGCTGGTCGACCTGCCGCCCGGGTGCCCGTTCGCGCCCCGCTGTCCGATGGCCATCGATGCGTGCCGCGACCGCGAACCCGAGCTGCGCGCCGCCGGTGACGACCCCGCGACCCACGCGGCCGCCTGCATCCGCTCGGACGAGATCGCCCGGCAGGGACTGACGTTCGACCAGATCTACGACGTGCCGGAGACCGTGGCGGGCACGTTCGACGGCATCCCGCGCGAGGAGCGCCAGATGGTGCTCCAGGTGGAGGACCTCGAGCGGCACTTCCCGCTGACTGCGGGCAAGTTCTTGCGTCGCAAGGTCGGCGCCGTCCGCGCCGTCGACGGGGTCAGCTTCGAGGTGCGCGAGGGCGAGACCTTGGCGCTGGTCGGTGAGTCGGGCTGTGGCAAGACCACCACCCTGATGGAGATCATGCAGCTGCGCGCACCCCAGGGCGGCAAGGTCGTGCTGATGGGGCGCGACGTCGCCGAGCTGCGGGGCCGCACCGACAAGATGGCGATCCGCAGCCAGCTGCAGATCGTCTTCCAGGACCCCATGGCCTCGCTCGACCCGCGGATGACCGTCTACGACATCCTCGCTGAGCCGCTGAAGGTGCAGGGGCGGCGCAAGGACGAGATCAACCGGCGGATCACCGAGCTGATGCGGCTCGTGGGGCTCAACCCCGACCACGTGGACCGCTTCCCGCGCCAGTTCTCCGGCGGCCAGCGCCAACGCATCGGCATCGCCCGCGCCCTCGCGGTGGAGCCCAAGCTGGTCGTCCTCGACGAGCCGGTCTCAGCTCTGGACGTGTCGATCCAGGCCGGCGTCGTCAACCTGCTCGAGGACCTGCAGGCCCAGCTCGGCGTGTCCTTCCTCTTCGTGGCGCACGACCTGTCGGTCGTCCGGCACATCGCCGACCGGGTCGCCGTGATGTACCTCGGGCAGGTGATCGAGCTCGGCCCGACCGAGCAGGTCTTCCAGACCCCGCAGCACCCCTACACCCATGCGCTGCTGTCCGCCGTGCCCGTCCCGGACCCGGAGGTCGAGCGGCACCGCACCCGCACCCTGCTCGAGGGAGACCTGCCGAGTCCCACCTCGGAGATCGTCGGCTGTCGATTCGCCAGCCGGTGCCCGAAGCGCCTGACCCTGGGCGAGCACGACAGGGCCCGCTGCGACGAGGAGCAGCCTCGGCTCACCGGAGAGGAGGGGGCCGACCAGCAACGCGCCTGTCACTTCCCCTTGTGACGTCGTCCGACGTGGCGCACGTCCGTACAGCACGACCACGGTGCTCGCCTCCCGCCCGCGGGCTCGGCCGGCACCGGACTCACCCAACACCGCGATACATCACTCTGGAGAGGCAATGAAGAACACCAAGACGGCCCTACTGGCCGTGGCGCTGAGCGCCTCGCTGTTCGCCGCCGCCGGCTGCAGCAGCTCCAACGACAACGCGTCGGGGAACAAGACCGACAGCGGCTCCACCTCGGGCTCCACGGCGAGCTCGTCCGGTGAGATGAAGACCGAGCCTGCGGACGGCATACCGGCCAGCTACCAGGGCAAGCTGCCGATGCCGGAGCTCGGCAAGGACTACACCAACCCGCAGCCGCGCAGCAACGTCAAGGACGGGGGGACGCTGACCCTGCCGATCGCCGAGCTGGGGCCGAACTTCAACGACTTCAACTCGGACGGCAACTCGGTCTACGTCGCCGACATCAAGGACAAGATCGCTCCGCAGCTGTGGGACTACGGCATCGACGGAACGCCCAAGCCGAACAAGGACTACCTGCTCTCGGCGAAGGTCACCAGCGAGAAGCCGATGGTGGTCACCTACGAGCTGAACCCGAAGGCGAAGTGGAACAACGGTGACCCGATCACCTGGCAGGCCTTCAAGACCACCTGGATCACCCAGAGCGGCAACAGCGACAAGTACAACCCGGCCGCCACCGACGGCTACTCCTCGATCAAGAGCGTGGAGAAGGGCAAGAACGCCAAGGAGGTGAAGGTCACCTTCAAGACGCCGTTCTACCCCTATGAGCTGCTGTTCAAGAACATCGAGCACCCCAAGAACCTCGACGCGAAGTTCTACAAGACCGGCTGGGTGAACAACCTGCACCCGGAGCTGGAGGCCGGCCCGTTCACCGTCGGCAAGCTGACCAAGGACCAGCTGACCCTGGTGCGCAACCCGAAGTGGTGGGGTGAGAAGTCCAAGCTGGACAAGATCGTCTACCGCCAGATGGAGGACTCGGCCTCGATCAACGCCTTCGTCAACGGCGAGGTGGATGCCACCGGGGTGGCGACCGCGGACCGGCTCAAGCAGGCGCGCCAGCGCGACGACGCCCAGATCCTGCGCGGTTTCCGGACCGTCACGGGGGTGTACATCATGGCCAAGTCGTCCCCCTTCTTCAAGGACGCGCAGGCCCGCAAGGCGGTCATCCTGGGCACCGACCGCCAGCTGCGCGCGAAGATCAGCTACAAGGGTCTCGACTGGAACGAGGAGCCCCCGGGGTCGGAGCTGATGTACCCCTTCCAGAAGGGCTACCAGGACAACATGGCCGACCTGCACTACAACCCGGACGAGGCCAAGAAGGTCCTCGACGACGCGGGCTGGAAGATGGGCAGCGACGGCTACCGCAGCAAGGGTGGCGTCAAGGCGCAGTTCAACTACGTCAACTTCAGTGACGACCCGGTCACCAACGCCACGGCGCGTGCCCAGCAGCAGATGATGAAGGCCATCGGCATCAAGATGGACATCGACAACCGCAAGGCGTCCGACTTCAGCACGACGCTGACCAAGCGGAACTTCGACCTCATCGCGATGGGCTGGTCGGCCAGCGACCCGTTCGGCTACTCCTCCTCGATCTGCCAGCTCTACTGCTCCGACTCCGAGAGCAACTTCTCGGGGATCGGCAGCAAGGCGATCGACAAGGAGCTGAAGAAGGTCTCCACCATCAAGGACATGGACGAGGCCATCAAGGTCGCCAACGATGCGGAGAAGAAGGCGCTGCACCTCTACGGCACCTTCCCGATCTCCAACGGTCCCCGCATGGTCGCCGTGAAGAAGGGTCTGGCGAACTACCGCGGCAGCGAGTTCGGGCTGGCCGGCTTCAAGACCATCCACGCCGAGGACCTCGGTTGGCAGAAGTAACCGCGGGATAGCCTGCGGGCGTGCAGAGCGACCCCGGCGACACCCCCGACCTCTTCGCCGCCGCTGGCGGCGAGAGCGCCCCGGGCACCGTGTCGTCGGGGTCGTCTGCTGCGGCCCACGACGCCGGGGAGGATGCCCGGATCCCGCCGCTGGCGGTCCGGATGCGGCCGCGCTCGCTGGAGGAGGTGCGCGGGCAGTCCTCGGTGCTGCGCCCCGGCAGCCCGATGCGCCGGCTGGTCGAGGGATCCGGCGGTGCCGCCGGGCCGCTCTCGGCGATCCTGTGGGGGCCGCCCGGCACCGGCAAGACCACCCTGGCGCACCTGGTGGCCGGAGCCGCCGGTCGTCGGTTCGTGGAGCTGTCCGCGGTCACCGCCGGCGTCAAGGACGTCCGCGCCGCGATGGACTCCGCCGCGCGCGAGCGCGACCTCTTCGGCCGGCAGACCGTCCTCTTCCTCGACGAGATCCACCGCTTCACCAAGGCGCAGCAGGACGCGCTGCTGCCCGGCGTGGAGAACCGGCTGGTCATCCTCGTGGCCGCCACCACGGAGAACCCCAGCTTCTCGGTGATCGCCCCGCTGCTGTCCCGCTCCATGCTCATCCGCCTCGAGCCGCTGTCGGACGACGAGCTCGTCGACCTGCTCGACTCGGCGCTCACCGACGACCGGGGCCTGGCGGGCGAGTTCACCCTTGACGACGAGGCACGCCAGCACATCGTGCGGATGGCCGGCGGGGACGCTCGTCGAGCCCTGACCACGCTCGAGGCAGCGGCAGGCGTGGTCCTGGACGCGCAGGCACCGGGCAGCAGCCCCGAGGGTCCGATCCCGATCGCCCTCGCGGACGTCGAGCAGGCGGTGGAACACGCGGCGGTGCGCTACGACCGTGCCGGCGACCAGCACTACGACGTGGCCAGCGCCCTCATCAAGTCGATGCGGGGCAGCGACGTCGACGCCGCGCTGCACTACCTCGCGCGGATGCTCGAGGCGGGGGAGGACCCGCGCTTCATCGCGCGCCGGATCGTCATCGCCGCCAGCGAGGACGTCGGGATGGCCGACCCGACGGCCCTGCAGACGGCCGTCGCTGCACTGCACGCGGTCGCGCAGATCGGGATGCCGGAAGCGCGGATCATCCTCGCGCAGGCCGTCGTCCACAACGCCCTGGCGCCGAAGTCCAACGCCGCCTACAACGGCATCAACGCAGCCATCGCCGACGTGCGGGCTGGTAGGGGCGGTCCTGTCCCAGCCCACCTGCGCGGCAGCGGGTATGCCGGCGCGCAGCGCCTCGGGCACGGCGCCGGGTACCGTTACCCCCACAACGCCGCGGATGGCGTCCTGCCCCAGCAGTACCTGCCCGACGACCTCGCCGAGTCCGCGGACTACTACCACCCCACGACGCGCGGGTGGGAGGAGCGCCTCGGTCCGCGCTGGGCGCGGCTGCGCTCCCTCGTTCGCGGCGAGGAGCACCCGCCACCTGCAAACGGTTGACGTTTACCAACCTGTAGTCGGATATCGTTGACATCGGTGGGCCTGCGTGGTTTCTTGACTCCCATCGGCTCTGACCCGACGACACCGGTCGTCACGGGGGGCCACGGGCACAGTCCAGGGAGAGACTCGATGAGCACTACACGTCACGTTGCCAAGATCATGGGTGTCGCCGGGGCGTCCGGCCTCACGCTGGCGCTCGCCGGAGCCCCCGGTGCGGCCCTCGCCGACAACCAGGGCACGGTCCTCAAGCAGGCCTACAGCGCGACGATCGACACGTTCAACCCCTTCATCTCGATCTACCTGACGCCCACCGGCATCAACCGGCTGGTCTATGAGAACCTCGTGCAGTACAGCGCGAAGGACTCCTCGCCCACGCCGGGCCTGGCCACCTCGTGGGAGGCGACCGACGGGGGCCGCACCTGGACCTTCCACCTCCGCAAGGGGATGACGTGGTCCGACGGTGAGCCGATCACCTCGGCGGACCCGCAGTGGACCTACACCGAGATGATGAACGACCACGACATGGCCGTCGCCAACGGCTCACTGGTCACGAACTTCAAGTCCGTCGAGGCGCCGGACAAGGACACCCTCGTCATCCACATGAAGCAGCCGCAGGCCTCCAACCCGGGCCTGGAGATCCCCGTCGTGCCCAAGCACGTGTGGTCGAAGCTGAAGAACCCGGCCAAGTTCGGCAACGACAAGGACGTCGTCGGCTCCGGTCCGTTCGTGCTGGAGTCCTACAAGCCCGAACAATCCGTCGTGCTGAAGGCGAACCCCCACTTCTGGAAGGGCAAGCCGAAGATCGACGGCCTCACCTATGTGTCCTACAAGACGATGGACGCAGCCGTCCAGGCCCTGAAGTCCGGGGAGGTCGATGTCGTCGGCGACCTGACCGTCCCGCAGTTCCAGGCGCTCAAGAAGGTCGACGGCATCACGGTCAACTCCGGTGCGCAGCGCCGATTCGGTGCGCTGGCGATGAACCCGGGCGCCCAGACCCAGGACGGCACCCCCATCGGCAACGGCAACCCGGTGCTGAAGGACCCGGTGGTCCGCCGCGCCATCCGTCAGGCGATCAACGTCCAGGAGCTGATGGACAAGGTGTTGCAGGGCCACGGCACCCTCGCCACGGCCTTCATTCCCGCGGTCTACCCGAAGTGGCACTGGAACCCCGACAAGTCGGAACTCGCGTCCTACGACCCGGCCGCCGCGAACGCCGCGCTGGACCAGGCCGGCTACAAGAAGGGCCCGGACGGCATCCGGCTCGACAAGCAGGGCAAGCCGATCGTGCTCGACCTGATGGTCCTCGGTGACGACCCGCAGGAGAAGCAGGAAGCCGACTTCATCGTCCCGTGGCTGAAGCAGATCGGGCTGAAGGTCAAGCTCGACGTCACCGACGGCGACGCCGCTGCGGTGCGCACCCAGTCCGGCAAGTACGACCTCTACTTCACCGGCTGGAGCCAGGGCTCGGACCCCGACTACCAGCTCGGCATCAACACCTGCAACGCGCTGCCCACCAAGACCAACGGCAGCGACAGCACCACGCAGGACTTCTGGTGCAACAAGGAGTTCGACAAGCTCTACGCCCAGCAGCACTCCGAGACTGACCCGGCCAAGCGACAGGAGATCGTGCAGCAGATGCAGGCGATCTTCTACAAGTCCGCTCCGGAGGTGGACTTCTGGTACCCGGACCGGCTCGAGGCGTGGCGTTCTGACCGGTTCACCAACCTGACCAAGCAGCCGACCAACGGTGGCGTCATCACGGCCCAGTCCGGCTACTGGTCGATGTACGGTGCGACGCCGGTCAAGGGCAGCTCGTCGTCGAACGGCGGTCTCGGCGCGGGCGGTTGGACGGGGATCGGCGTGGCCGCGGTCATCGTGATCGGCGGCGGTGCCTTCCTCGCCACCCGTCGGAAGAAGACCGCTGACGAGCGCGAGTGACGGTGTCGGAGTCCCTCAGCGCGCAGGACGTCGTCGCCGAGCCGGGCGGAGCTGGTCCGGGCAGCCTCGGTGAGGACAGGGACGCCCGGATCGGCACGTCCTTCGGCCGGTATGCCGCGCGGAAGGTCGGCGGCGCCGTCGTCAGCCTGGTCATGGTGGTCCTGTTGGGCTTCTTCGCCTTCCGCGTCCTGCCCGGGGACCCGGTGGCCACGATGACCCGCGGCAAGGTGATGTCGGCGCAGCAGCTGGCCACCTTGAAGCGACAGCTGGGGCTCGACCGGTCGCTGATGGCCCAGTTCTGGATCTACCTGCGCGACCTGCCGCAGGGAAAGCTCGGGACGTCATACAGCTTCCGGCGGCCGGTGACCGAGATCATCGCCGAGCACCTGGTCCCGACGCTGCTGCTGATGGGCATCTCGGCGGTCATCGCCATCGTGCTCGGCCTGTGGGTCGGGCAGAAGTCCGCCTGGGTGCGCGACAGCCTGTTCGACCGGGGCAACACAGCCGTGGCGCTGATCCTGTGGTCGGTGCCGACCTTCTGGCTGGGACTGTTGCTGTTGCTCGTCTTCGGCGGCACGTTGCACGTCCTCCCGACCGGTGGGATGCAGACGGCCGGGTCGACCGCGACGGGACTCGTCCATGTCTGGGACGTCGCGCGGCACCTGGTGCTGCCGGTCATCACGATGGTCGCGGTGACCTATGCGCAGTACCTGCTGGTCATGCGGGCCTCGCTCCTGGAGGAGATGCACGAGCCGTACCTCACGACGGCGCGCGGCAAGGGGTTGCGCGAGGACCTGGTCCGGCGTCGCCACGCGGTGCCGAACGCGCTCTTGCCGACCGTGACCCTCGTCTTCCTCCACCTCGGGACGCTCGTTGCCGGAGCCGTCACCGTCGAGACCGTGTTCTCCTGGCCCGGACTGGGCTACCTGACCTACCAGGCCCTCACCGGGCCCGACCTGCCCCTGTTGCAGGGCACGTTCGTCGTCTTCTCCACGATCGTCATCCTCATGA
The DNA here is from genome assembly GCF_035708005.1 of Segeticoccus sp. Lineage (NCBI taxonomy): Bacteria > Bacillati > Actinomycetota > Actinomycetes > Micrococcales > Intrasporangiaceae > Segeticoccus > Segeticoccus sp. The sequence goes on from NZ_DASSTI010000039.1 coordinate 11,543, forward strand.
ACCTCATCGCCGACCTGCTCTACCGTTTCCTCGACCCCCGCGTGCGTGCCGCGTGAGTGGCGACGACAGCGTGGGGACCCGAGCGGAGCGAGAGCGAGGCCCGGAGCGCCGAGGAGCCCCAACCGAGAGCATGACTGGCGAGACGACGAGTCGAACAGCGCTGCGCAGCCCACGGTCGGTGACCCGGGCCCGGCGGATCCGGCGCCTCCGCGAGGTGTGGGACGGCCTGCGGGCCAGCAGGAGCGGCATGGTCGGTCTGGTCGTGCTCGCCGTCGTCGTCGCGCTCGCCCTGCTGGCGCCGGTGATCGCGCCGTCCCGGCTGCTGGACGTGACGCAGCTCGACAACCCGGTCAACCACGCGCCGACCTGGGCCCTGCCGCTGGGTACGGACCCCTCCGGCCGATCGGTGCTCGTCCTGCTCCTGTGGGGCTCGCGGGTGTCGCTGCTCGTCGGTGTCGTCGCCACCGTCATCTCCATGGTCATCGGCACCGTGGTCGGCATGGCGGCCGGGCACTTCGGCGGCTGGGGAAGCGCCGTGCTGATGCGGGTCATCGACTTCTTCCTCGTGCTGCCGTCGCTGGTGCTCGCGATCGTGCTGTCCAGCGTCCTGCAGCGCGGGGTGTGGACCGTGATCATCGCGATCGGGGTCACCTCCTGGGCCGGCACCGCGCGCCTCGTGCGGTCCCAGACGCTCACCATCGAAGCCCGTCCCTACATCGAGCGGGCTTGGGCGCTCGGCGCCGGCAACCGGCACGTGATCGGCAAGCACGTCCTCCCGGCCGTGATGCCGCTGGTGATGGCGAACACGACCCTCACCGTCGGCGGCGCGGTCATCGCCGAGGCGACCCTGTCCTTCCTCGGGCTGGGCGACCCGACCAAGCCGTCCTGGGGGACGATGCTCAAGCAGGCCATGGACTCCGGCGCGGCGACGGCCGGCTACTGGTGGTTCCTGCTGCCGCCGGGCGTGGCCATCGTCATCGTGGTGCTCAGCTTCACCGTGGTCGGCCGCGCGTTCGAGGCGGTCATCAACCCGACCTTGCGGAGCCGTTGATGCCCGATCTGAGATTCGAGGACGTCAGCATCACCTACCGGGTCGCGTCCGACACCGGTCGCGGTGACGTCGCCGCCGTGCGCGGCGTCACCTTGGAGCTGCCCGCCGGCGGCACGCTCGGCATCGCGGGGGAGTCCGGCTCCGGCAAGTCCACCCTGGCGATGTCGGTGCTGCGGCTGCTGCCCCGGAACGCCAGGGTCACCGGGCGGGTGCTGCTCGGGGACGACGACGTCCTCAGCCTGGGCTGGGGCCGGCTGCGCGCCGTCCGCTGGGCGGAGGCCTCCGTGGTGTTCCAGGGCGCGATGCACTCGCTCAACCCGGTGCGCCGCGTCGGCGCCCAGGTCAAGGAGGCCCTCGAGCTGCACGTCAAGGACGACTACCGGACCGACAAGGCACGCGACGCGCGCGTGGCCACCCTCTTCGACCAGGTCGGGCTGGCGCCGGAGAAGGTGCACGCCTACCCCCATGAGCTCAGCGGCGGCCAGCGCCAGCGGGTCATGATCGCGCTCGCCCTCGCGTGCGACCCCGACGTCGTCATCGCGGACGAACCGACGACCGCGCTGGACGTGGTGGTCCAGGCACAGGTCCTGTCCCTGCTGGCCGACCTCGTGCGGGAGCGCGGCATCTCGCTGCTGATGATCACCCACGACCTGTCCGTCCTGGCCTCGGCCTGCGAGCGGATCGCCGTGATGAAGGACGGCGTCGTGCTCGAGCAGGGCCGTAGCCGGGAGGTCGTCACGAACCCGCAGCACCCCTACACCAGGGCACTCGCGGCCGCCTTCCCCGTGATCGGCGACCCGGCCTCCCGGCTGCACCCGGTGTCCCGCGCCGAGGCGGAGGGCAGTACGGCCCCCGCCACCGACGCACCGTTGCTGGCGGTGGGCGAATCGGGAGTCGCCAACCGCCAGCAACTGCCGGCGAGCGGCGGGGAGCCCCAGCCGCCCGGGGAGGTGCTGCTCGAGGCCCGCAACGTGTCGGTGAGCTTCCGCACCAAGGCCGGCCTCGTCACCGCGGTCGACGACGTGTCGCTGCAGTGCCGGGCGGGGGAGATCGTCGCCCTCGTCGGCCAGTCGGGATCGGGCAAGACCACCTTGGCGCGCACCCTGCTGGGGCTGCACCCCGTCGATCGGGGCCAGGTCGTCTACCGCGGCCAGCCGCTGGCCCGGCAGCAGAAGGCGCTCAAGGACTTCCGCCGCAAGGTCCAGCTGGTGTTGCAGGATCCCTCCGGCGCGCTGAACCCGAAGCAGTCGGTCTACGAGTCGGTGGCCGAGGGCATCCGCATCCACCGGCTGCCCGGCACCGAGGACGAGCTCGTTGCGCGCGCCCTGTCCCGTGCCGAGCTGCGTCCGCCGGAGCAGTTCTTCTCGGCCATTCCGCAGGAGCTGTCCGGGGGCCAGCAGCAGCGCGTCGTGATCGCCGGCGCCCTCGCTCTGGACCCCGAGTTCCTGCTCGCCGACGAGCCGGTGGCCTCCCTCGACGCCTCCGTGCGCGGCGAGATCCTGGCGCTGTTGCTGCGGCTGCGCCGCACCCTCGGTCTGGGGGCGCTCGTGATCACCCACGACCTGGGGCTGGCATGGAACATCGCCGACCGGGTGCTCGTCATGTACGAGGGACGGATCGTCGAGGAGGGCACGGTCGAGGACGTGCTGCTCCACCCACAGCACGACTACACCCGAACGCTGCTGGCAGCGGTGCCTGTCGCAGCGGCGAGTGCCGGCTGAGGTCGAGTAGGGTTTGCCGCAGCACGAGTGCGCGCGCTGGCGCGTGCCCGCGATCCGACCACCACACGACCTGCAGCCGATCGACGAGGTGAACAGAGGTGAACACGTGAGCCCCCAGTCCCCCAGCGACCGCGCGGGACGAGCGGTGCCTCCGGTCACGAGACGGTGCACGGACCTCGACCGGACGGGCCGGCGAGCTCGGTAGGGGTGGGCTCGGTGCCCTGAGCACCCGAGCACGCCCCGGCTCCGCCCTGTCCCGCCCCCCAGACGAGGTGAATTGAACGATGCAGACGGCCGAGATCCGACGTCGGTGGCTGACCTACTTCCAGAGCAAGGGGCACGCCGTCGTGCCCAGCGCCCCCCTGCTGTATGACGACCCGAACCTGCTGTTCGTCAACGCCGGCATGGTGCCCTTCAAGCCCTACTTCCTCGGGCAGGAGCAGGCGCCGTGGAAGCGAGCCACGAGTGTCCAGAAGTGCCTGCGCACCCTGGACATCGAGGAGGTCGGCAAGACCAGCCGGCACGGCACCTTCTTCCAGATGAACGGCAACTTCTCCTTCGGCGACTACTTCAAGCGGGGCGCCATCGAGATGGCCTGGGAGCTGCTCACCTCGCCGCAGGCCGACGGCGGCTACGGGCTCGACCCGGAGCTGCTCTGGCCGACCGTCTACGAGGAGGACGACGAGGCCTACGGCATCTGGCACGACGTCGTCGGCGTGCCGGCCGAGCGGATCACCCGGCGGGGCAAGAAGGACAACTACTGGCACATGGGCGTGCCCGGCCCCGGTGGGCCCTGCTCGGAGATCTTCTTCGACCGGGGTGCCGACTACGGCGCCGAGGGCGGTCCCGCGGTCGACGAGGACCGTTACATGGAGGTCTGGAACCTCGTCTTCATGCAGTACTCGCTGTCCGCGGTGCGCAGCAAGGAGGACTTCGACGTCGAGGGCGAGTTGCCCGCGCGCAACGTCGACACCGGCATGGGCCTGGAGCGGATGGCCTGCGTGCTGCAGCACGTGGACAACCTCTACGAGATCGACGAGGTCAAGCCGGTCCTCGACACCGCGGCCGAGCTGGCCGGCAAGCGCTACGGCGAGCACAGCCGGCACGACGCGGCGCACAGCCACCCCGACGACGTGCGGCTGCGCGTGGTCGCCGACCACGTCCGCAGCTCGCTGATGCTCATCGGCGACGGGGTGACGCCGGGCAACGAGGGACGGGGCTACGTGCTCCGGCGGATGTTGCGGCGCGCCGTGCGCTCGATGCGGCTGCTCGGGGTCGAGGAGCCGTCGCTGCCGGTGCTCCTGCCGGTCAGCATGGAGCGCATGAAGGCGTCCTACCCGCAGCTGGAGCGGGACTTCGGCCGGATCAGCGAGGTCGCCTACGCCGAGGAGGAGGCGTTCCGGCGCACGCTCGCGGCCGGCACGACGATCCTCGACACCGCGGTGCAGCGGGTCAAGGGCTCCGGTGGCCACGTCCTCGGCGGCGAGCAGGCGTTCGCGCTCCACGACACCTACGGCTTCCCGATCGACCTCACCCTCGAGATGGCCGCCGAGCAAGGCGTGCAGGTGGACGAGGACGGCTTCCGCCGGCTCATGGCCGAGCAGCGACAGCGGGCCAAGGCGGACGCCAAGGCGAAGAAGAGCAGCCACGGCGACACCTCGGCATACCGCTCGGTGGCCGACGAGCTGGGACATGACGTGGAGTTCACCGGCTACGACGAGACCCGCTCCGAGGGGCGCGTCGCCGGCCTGCTCGTGCAGGGTGCGCCGGTGTCCGCGGCGCACGAGGGGGACGACATCGAGCTCGTGCTCGACCGCACCCCGTTCTACGCCGAGGGCGGTGGACAGCTCGCCGACGGCGGGCTCGTGCAGCTGGCCGACGGTGCGGTGGTCGAGGTCCGCGACGTGCAGAAGCCGATCAGCGGGCTCATCGTGCACCGGGCCACGGTCCGCTCCGGTGAGGTGACGGTCGGCCAGCAGGCCCAGGCGGTGGTGGACATCGCCCGGCGCCGGTCGATCTCGCGCGCGCACACCGCGACGCACATGGTGCACAAGGCGATCCGCGAGGCGCTGGGGGAGACGGCCACGCAGGCCGGGTCCGAGAACGCGCCGGGGCGGTTCCGGTTCGACTTCAACGCCCAGCACGCCGTGCCGATCACCGTGCTGCGCGAGGTCGAGGCGCGGGTCAACGAGCTGCTCATGGACGACCTGCCGGTCCACGCCGACGTGATGACCCAGCAACAGGCCCGCGACATCGGCGCGATGGCGCTGTTCGGGGAGAAGTACGGCGAGCAGGTCCGGGTGATCTCGGTCGGGGAGTGGGCCCGCGAGCTGTGCGGCGGCACCCACGCCCAGCGCTCCGGGCAGCTCGGCCTGGTCAAGCTGCTCGGGGAGTCCTCCATCGGCTCCGGGGTGCGGCGGGTCGAGGCCCTCGTGGGCACCGACGCCTACGATTTCCTCGCCCGGGAGCACGCGGTCGTCGGGCAGCTCACCGAGGCGCTCAAGGCGCGTCCGGAGGAGCTGCCCGAGCGGATCTCCTCCATCCTCACCCGACTGCGGGAGGCCGAGCGCGAGATCACCGCGATGCGACAGCAGCAGGTGCTCGCCTCCGCTGCGGCGGCCCTCGGCGGGGCGCGTGACGTGGGCGGGACCACCTTCCTCGGGCACGACGCCGGGCCGGACGTGGCGGCCGACGACCTGCGCAGCCTCGCGCTCGACCTGCGCCAGCGGCTCGGCAACGAGCGACCCGCGGTGGTCGCCGTGGCCGGCGTCGCCAAGGGCCGGCCGGTGGTCATCGTCGCCACCAACGAGTCCGCCCGAGCCGGCGGCATCCGCGCCGGCGACCTGGTCAAGGTCGGCGCGCAGACCCTCGGCGGCGGGGGCGGCGGCAAGCCCGACCTCGCGCAGGGCGGCGGCTCGGACCCCAGCAAGGTCACCGAGGCCCTGGGTGCGGTGGAGCACGCCCTCGGTGAGCGCGTCGGAGCGGGTCGGTAGCCGCCGGTGCGCCAGGGCGTGCGTCTGGGGGTCGACGTGGGCAGCGTCCGCGTGGGCCTCGCCGCCAGTGACCCCGCGGGAGTGCTCGCCACGCCGGTGGCCACCCTCGCGCACGACGCGGAGGGTGGTGCCGACGCGGGCCGGGTCGTGGACGAGGCGGCGCAGCGGCACGCGCTGGAGGTCGTGGTCGGGCTGCCCCGGTCGCTCTCCGGTGCGGAGGGGCCCGCGGCCGAGCGCGCCCGTCGCTACGCCCGATCCCTCGACACGCTGCTCGCCGCGCGCGACTGGGACGGGGAGCGTCCCCGGGTGCGGCTGGTCGACGAGCGGCTCACCACGGTGGACGCGCACCGGCAGCTGCGCGAGAGCGGGGTGGCCGGGCGCGAGCAGCGTGCCCACGTGGACCAGGCGGCCGCGGTGTTGATCCTGCAGGCCGCACTTGACGCGGAGCGCACATCGGGGAACCCTGCGGGAGAGCTCGTGGGGGGTCGCAAGCCGCGGGGCCGCCGGTCGGGCCGGCCGCCGCGGCAGACCGTGACGGAGGACCGCCAGTGAAACCGACCGATCCCCACCTGGAGCACGCCCTCTTCGGTGACGAGCGGGATCCCGGAGGTGGCCGCCAGGGGGAGCCGGTCGGTGGGCACGCCGCCGACGCCGCTGGGCCCGACCACTACGGGCCCGAGGCCTACGGGCCCGAGGCCTACGGGTCCGACGACTACCAGCTCGCCGAAGAGGAGCCCGCGGACTTCCCCGGCGACGACGGCGACGGTGGGCGCCACGACGGTGAGTCCCCGCGCCGCCGGCGGCGGGGCCGTCGCTGGATCGCATTGCTGGTCACCCTCGTCGTGGTCGTGGCCGCGGCCGGCTTCGCGGTCGTGAACCTTGCGCCCCCGGTGCGCCAGGCGATCGCCAAGCTGACCGAGAGCAACGACTACACCGGCACCGGCCACGGCAGCGTCACCGTCGTGGTGCACCCGGGCGACAGCGGTGCCCAGATCGCACAGACCCTGGTCGACGAGGGCGTGGTCAAGACCACGAAGGCGTTCACCGATGCCGCCGCGGAGAACCCGAGCGCGGCCGGCATCCAGCCGGGCACCTACCGGCTGCGCAAGAAGATGAGCGCCACCTCGGCCATCTCGATGCTGCTCGACCCGGCCAACCGCGAGGTCCACCGGGTGACGATCCCCGAGGGACTGCGCGCCGGTGAGATCTTCGCCGCCCTGGCGAAGGGCAGCGGCGGCAAGTACACCGCGCAGGACTACCAGCGGGCGGCCAAGCACACCAAGGCCATCGGCCTGCCGCCCCAGGCGCACGGCAAGGTGGAAGGTTTCCTCTTCCCGGCCACCTACGACTTCCAGCCGAAGGAGAACCCGACCCAGCAGCTGTCCACCATGGTCAACAAGGCCGTCTCGGTGCTCAACGAGGCCGGGGTCCCCACCAAGGACCAACTTCGCGTCCTCACCATCGCCAGCCTCGTCGAGGCCGAGGCGCGCCGCCCGCAGGACCGACCCAAGGTGGCCCGGGTGATCGCCAACCGGCTCAAGGCGGGCATGCCGCTGCAGATGGACTCCACCATCCACTACCTCAGCGGCACCCGCGGCAAGGCGGGCACGACCAACGCCCAGCGCAACACGAAGAGCCCCTACAACACCTACCTCAACAAGGGGCTCCCGCCGGGCCCGATCGACAGCCCCGGCGCCAAGTCGATCCAGGCCGCGGTCCACCCGGCCCCGGGCGCCTGGCTGTACTTCGTCACCGTCAACCCCGAGACCGGCGCCACGAAGTTCGCCACGACATTGGCCCAGCACAACCACAACGTCAAGCAGTTCCAAGCCTGGTGCGGGGCGCACCGCAACAAGTGCTGAACCCGGCCGAGCCCGGCGCGCAGCGGCGGGCCGCGGTTCTCGGGTCGCCGATCGCCCACTCCCTGTCCCCGGCGCTGCACCGGGCGGCCTACGCCCACCTCGGCCTGACCGGGTGGGCCTACGAGCGGCACGAGCTGGTGGCCGACCAGTTGCCTGGCTTCCTCGCCGGGCTGGACGCCTCCTGGGCGGGCCTGTCGTTGACCATGCCGCTGAAGGAGGCGGCCCTCGAGGTCGCCGCCGCGGCGTCACCCCTGGCCCGCGAGCTGGGCAACGCCAACACCCTCCTGCCCGGCGAGGACGGCTGGCACGCGGACAACACCGACGTGGAGGGCCTGCGCCGCGCCCTCGCCGGGGCAGGGCCGCCGCTGGACCGCCACGCCGTCGTGGTCGGGTCCGGTGCCACCGCGCGCTCGGCGGTCGCCGCGCTCGATGCGCTGGGGGTGCGTGCGGTCACCTTCGTGCTGCGCGGCCGGCTGCGCGAACCCACGGCCGCCCAGTGCCGTGCGCGTGGCCTGGCCGTGCAGGTCGTGCCGTATGCCGAGGCCGCACCGGTCCTCGCCGGTGCGGCCCTCGTGGTGAGCACGGTGCCCGCCGGCGCCGCGGACCCGCTCGCGGTGGCGCTCGCGACACGGCCGGTGGAGGACCGCGGAGCCGCGCCGGCCGTGGTGTTGGATGTCGTCTACGCCGGCTGGCCGACGCCGCTGGCACGGGTCTTCGGGGAGCGAGGAGCGCAGGTGGTGTCCGGACTGGAGATGCTGGTGCACCAGGCCGTGGCGCAGGTGCGGCTCATGACCGGACGGCAGGTGCCCGCGGAGGTGCTGCGGCAGGCCGGACTGGCCGCCCTGTCCTCGGTATGACGGCCCTCGCGGTCGCGCTCGGCCTCGCCGGCGCGGTGGTCGGCCTGGCGGTCGGTGCCGCGCTGCGGCGCTGGGACTACCGCCTCGACGACGAGCGGAACCTGCCCGTGCGCCGACCGCTGCCGTGGCTCGTCCCGGCGATGGCGCTCGTCTGGGGGCTGCTGGGCTGGCGCGTCGGCGACCATGCCGGTGGTCTGGGGCAGCCCGGCCTGCTCCCGGCCTACCTGTTCTTCGCCACCCTCTCCGGGGCGCTCGTCGCGATCGACCTGGACGTGCACCGGCTGCCCGACGTGCTGCAGCTGCCGGCGATGCCGGTCCTGGTGGTGCTCCTCGCGATCGCGTCGCTGACCAGCGGGGACTGGTGGGCGCTGGCCCGTGCGGTCATCGCCTGGGCGGTGCTGCTGGTCGGCTACTTCGTGCTCGTGCTCGTGTCCCCGGGCGCGCAGGGGCTCGGGTTGGGCGACGTCAAGCTGGCCGGCGTCCTCGGGCTGGTCCTCGGCTGGTTGGGCTGGCTGCCGCTGCTGATCGGCATCTACGCCGGGTTCCTCATCGGGGGGCTGGTCGCCCTGGTCCTGGTGCTCGGCCGCCGGGTCGGGTGGCGCTCCTCGGTCGCCTACGGGCCGCCGATGATCGCCGGTGCGTTCGTGGGGATCCTGCTGCCTGCCCACGTGGTGACCGGGCTGATCCTGCGCTGAGCGTGCGTGGCAGGATCGCGACCATGCTGCGTTGGTTGACCGCCGGGGAGTCGCACGGTCCCGCCCTCGTTGCGGTGCTGGAGGGCCTGCCCTCGGGCGTGCAGGTGACGACGGCCGACGTGGCGGCAGCACTCGCGCGCCGGCGGCTGGGCTACGGCCGCGGCGCGCGGATGAAGTTCGAGCAGGACGAGGTCGAGTTCCTCGGCGGCCTGCGGCACGGCCGGACCCTCGGGTCCCCGGTGGCGGTGCGCATCGACAACACCGAGTGGCCCAAGTGGCAGACGGTGATGAGCCCCGACCCGGTCGCGTCGGATGCGCTGGCCGCCTCCAGCGACGTGGGGGCGCCCAAGGAGCTGGCCCGCAACAAGCCGCTGACCCGGCCGCGGCCGGGCCACGCCGACCTCGTGGGCATGCAGAAGTACGGCTTCAGCGAGGCGCGGCCCGTGCTCGAGCGGGCCTCGGCGCGCGAGACCGCGGCCCGGGTGGCCCTGGGCACGGTGGCCGCGGCCTTCCTGCGCCAGGCCTACGGGATCGAGCTCGTCTCACACACCGTCGCCATCGGCACGGTCGCCGTGGGCGACGAGGCGCCGCGACCGGAGCCGGGAGACCTCGGCCGGCTGGACGCCGACCCGGTGCGCGCCTTCGACGCCGATGCCTCCGCGGCCATGGTCGCCGAGGTGGACGCCGCACACCGGGACGCCGACACCCTCGGCGGGGTGGTCGAGGTGCTCGCCCACGGGGTGCCGCCGGGCCTCGGCTCACACGTGCACTGGGACCGCCGGCTCGACGGCCGCCTCGCCGGCGCGCTGATGAGCATCCAGGCGATCAAGGGGGTGGAGGTCGGCGACGGCTTCCGCACGGCGGCGCGCCGCGGCTCGGCGGCCCACGACGAGATGCAGCGCACCGAGGACGGCCGGATCCGGCGTCGCACCGGTCGCGCCGGGGGGACCGAGGGGGGCATGTCCACCGGCGACGTGCTGCGGGTGCGGGCAGCGATGAAGCCGATCAGCACCGTCCCGCGGGCCCTGGACACCGTTGACGTGGCCGACGTCTCGGCGGCCGCGCAGGCGATCCACCAGCGCTCCGACGTGTGCGCCGTGCCGGCCGCCGGGGTCGTCGCCGAGGCGATGGTCGCGCTCGTGCTCGCCCAGTGCTGCCTGGAGAAGTTCGGCGGCGACAGCCTCGAGGAGACGGCACGCAACCACACGGCATACCTCGCGGCCGTGCCGGAGGGGATGCGGACGTGGTGAGCGGCGTGGGACCGACGACGCACGGGGTGAGTGGCGCCGGGAGCCGGCCACAGGTGGTCCTCATCGGCCCACCGGGCTCGGGCAAGACCTCCACCGGGCAGGCGCTGGCCGAACTCCTCGGCGCGCCCTTCCACGACACGGACCACGCCGTCGAGCTGGCCGAGGGCAAACCCATCTCGGACATCTTCATCGAGGACGGCGAGCCCGCCTTCCGCCGGCTGGAGCGGGCGGCGGTCCTGTCCGCGCTCGACTCGGTCGAGGGGGTGCTCGCGCTCGGCGCGGGCGCGGCCATGGACGACGAGGTGCAGCAGGCCCTGGCCGGACACGCCGTGGTCTTCCTCGACGTCGGGATCGCCGACGCCGCCAAGCGGGTGGGCTTCGACCGGTCCCGGCCGCTGCTGCTCATCAACCCCCGCCAGCAGTGGGTCAAGCTCATGGAGCAGCGGCGGCCGACCTACGAGCGGTTGGCCTCGACCCGTGTCGACACGGCCGGACACAGCGCCCAGGAGGTGGCCGAGGAGATCGCCGGCTGGCTCCATGGCAGGCAGGGCAGGGAGGAACGACCGTGAGCAGCCCGGAGGGATCCGTGGGAGCGGAGCAGACCACCACCCGCATCGGGGTCGGCAGCTACGACGCCGTCGTCGGCCGCGGCCTGCTCGGCGAGATCGCGCCGCTGCTCGGACAGGGCGTCGAACGGGTCATGGTCATCCACCCCAAGGCGCTCGCGGCGACGGGCGAGGCGGTCCGGGAGGACCTGGCCGCCCAGGGGTTCCAGGCGTTCGCCGCTGAGGTGCCCGACGCCGAGGAGGCCAAGTCGGCCGAGGTGGCAACGTTCTGCTGGCAGGTGCTGGGCCAGGCGGGGTTCACCCGCTCCGACGCGATCGTCGGCGTGGGTGGGGGAGCGACCACCGACCTGGCCGGCTTCGTGGCCGCGACGTGGCTGCGCGGCGTGAAGGTGGTGCACGTGCCCACCACCCTGCTGGGCATGGTCGACGCCGCCGTCGGCGGCAAGACCGGCATCAACACCGCCGAGGGCAAGAACCTCGTCGGGTCCTTCCACGAACCGGCCGGGGTGCTGTGCGACCTCGACAGCCTCGCCACGCTGCCGCGGCACGACCTCGTCGCGGGGCTGGCCGAGGTGGTCAAGTGCGGCTTCATCGCCGACCCGGTGATCCTCGAGCTCATCGAGGCCGACCCGGCCGGCGCGACCGACCCGCAGGGGGCCCTGCTGCGCGAGCTCGTCGAACGGGCCATCCGCGTCAAGGCCGACGTGGTCACGCAGGACCTGCGGGAGTCGTCCCTGCGGGAGGTGCTCAACTATGGGCACACGTTCGGGCACGCCGTCGAGCTGACCGAGCGGTTCTCCTGGCGGCACGGTGCCGCCGTGGCGGTCGGGATGGTCTATGTCGCCGAGCTGGCACGGCTGGCCGGGCGGCTGTCGGACGAGGTCGTCGACCGGCACCGCCGGGTGCTCGCCTCGCTCGGGCTGCCCACCAGCTACCGCGGGGACCGCTGGCCCCGGCTGTACGACGCGATGAAGCGGGACAAGAAGACCCGCGGGTCGCTGCTGCGGTTCGTCGTGCTCGAGGACGTGGGCCGCCCGACCCGGCTCGAGGGGCCCGACCCGGCGCTGCTGCAGGCCGCCTATGGCGAGGTCAGCGCCGAGCCTGCGGGCGGCGGGACCGTCTCCCTCGGCTGATCGGGACACCTCGGCGCACGTGCTGACGTGCGGGCGGGGTCAGCCGGCGGCAGAGTCCGGGCTCGGCCGGGTGATGTCGGTGTAGACCGGGAACCCGTCGGCGCCGAAGACCACTCCCGCGACGTCGGGGCCGTAGCCGCCCGTGGCACGGGGGTACCACAGCGGGATCGTCGGTAGGTCCTGCACCAGGACCTCCTCGGCGGTGCGGAGCGCCTCGATCCGCGACCCCCCGTCCGGTGCCCGGCGCGCCGTGGCGACCGCCGCGTCGAAGCGCGCACTGTGGTAGCCGGTGTGGTCGGCGCCACCGTCCACGGTGAAGCGCGGGAGCAGGAAGTTCTCCAGGCCCGGGTAGTCCATGCGCCACCCGGCGACGAACGGCGTGCGCAGGTCCCCGCCGTTGACGGCCTTGCGGTAGGCGGCCGCGTCCCGGTAGGGGCGTCCCTCGCAGCGCACGCGGAGCACCTCGTGCAGGTCGGCGCAGATGGCCTGCACCCATGGGCCCTGGCCGCCGTCGGCGGCGTAGGCGATCTGCAGCCTGCCGCCCAGTCCGCCGGCGGCGCGCCACAGCCTGCGCGCCGGGTCCGGGCGGAGCTCGCAGGTCTGCCCGCACAGGGTGTCCGACCACCCCGGCACCACGGGCGCCGAGAAGTCCGTGGCCGGCGTGGCGGTCCCGTGCAGGGTCTCGGCGGTGATCGCGCGGCGGTCGATCGCCATCGAGATCGCCCGGCGCAGCTGGGCGCCGTGCGGGCCGTTCCACGGCGGCCGGTCGAGCGGGAAGGACAGCGACTCCAGTGATCCCGCCGGCTGGTTGATCGCGCGGTCGCCGAGGTCCTTCGCGAAGCTGCCCAGCCGGTCGGACGGTATGCCGTCCAGCACGTCCAGCGCCCCGTCGCGAAGATCTTGGTAGGCCTGGGAAGGTTTGTCGTAGAACGTGATTCGCAGCCCACTGTTGCGGGCCGCGTCGCGACCCTTGAACGAGCTGTTGGCCTGCAGGACCACCCCGTCGGAGGACTGACGCTCGGGGCTGAGCTGGTAGGGGCCGTTGCCCACCGGGTGCCGGCCGAAGGCCGGCTTGTCCTTGAACGCCGCGGTCGGCAGCGGGGAGAAGGCGAGTGCCCCGAGCCGGCGGGGGAAGGAGGGATCGGGCTCCCGGAGCCTGACCGTGAAGCTCAGGTCGCCGGTGACCTCGAGGCCCGACATGGTCTTGGCGCGCGGGGCGGCGCCGGCCCGCGCGGGGTGCACGTCGGCATACCCCTGGATCGGGGCGAAGAAGGTGGCGTTCGCCTGGTGGTTCACCACGAGCGCCGTGTAGTTCCAGGCGTCCACGAAGGAGGAGGCGGTGACCGGTTCACCGTTGGTGAACTTCCACCCGCTCTTCAGCCGGATCCGCCACGTGCGGTTGTCGGTGCTGGTGATCGAGCGGGCGACCTCGTTGACGACCTTGCCGTGCGCGTCGTAGCGCACGAGGCCCCGGAAGAGCAGCTGCAGCAGCTGCACACTGCCCGGGTCCTGTGCCTCACCGGGGTAGAGCGGCTGCCGCGGGCGCAGGCCGTTGACGCGGATCGGGGCGCCACCGGCGGACATCGAGCTGGTGGAGGAGGTGGGTGCAGGAGTCGCGCCGTGACAGGAGACGAGACCGACGGCGAGCGCAGCGGCGCCGGCCATGACGGTCAGGCGCCGGGCACGCTCGGTGCCTGGCATCGGCTTCCTCCTGGGGGCGCACCGCTGGGCGCCGTCAGGACACGCCGAGTCGGCGCGCCCGAACCCGGCGCAGGCAAGCGGAGTGGAATGGGGACCGCTGGAAGCCTAACGAGCGGTCGGGCGGTCAGCCGGCCGCGAACGGGGCCCGTTACGGCATGGCTGCGAAGGCGTTACGGATCCGTGTCCTGTGCCCCGGAATCGTCCCAGGATGTGGGCTACTCGGCCTCCACGGCGTCGTTGAACGTGACGACTTCCTGGCCCTCGTGGAGCACCTTGATGCGGACACTGCCGTCGTCGTGCTGCTGGACGACGGCGCGGATGCTTCCCTCCTCCTTCGGAAGGGTGGCCCGCAGCACGCAGTCCGCGTCGGTGGCGACCCGGTCCACGACGGTCCCCCCGACCGCGAGCTGCCAGGTGCGGGGCAGCCCGCTGGCCAGCTCCACCGTGACCGACATGCCCTGGATGACGACGTCGTGCCTCTTGCTGCTGAGCGTCATGCCTGCAGGGTAGAGGCCCGTCCCCGGCGGGGCACCTGCGCGCGTGCGACGTTTTTCGTCGGTCGGGGGCCCGCCGCTAGAATGGCGCGGATTCCCGAACACTTCCGGACGGCCCCGACGCGCGGGTGAGCCTGCGTGCGCGTGCTGCTGGACGGCATACGAGAGAGACGAAGCGCGTGGCGACGACGAACGACCTGAAGAACGGCCTGGTCCTCAACCTCGACAACCAGCTCTGGTCGGTGGTGGAGTTCCAGCACGTGAAGCCGGGCAAGGGGCCGGCGTTCGTCCGCACGAAGCTGAAGTCGATCAACACCGGCAAGACGGTCGACAAGACCTTCAACGCGGGCACCAAGGTCGAGACGGCGAACGTGGACCGCCGCGACATGCAGTACCTCTACAAGGACGGCGCCGACTTCGTCTTCATGGACACCAAGACCTACGAGCAGCTGCCGGTACCGGCCGACGTCGTGGGCGCGGCGGCGGACTACCTGCTGGAGAACCAGGAGGCGCTCGTCGCGACGCACGACGGCAACCCGCTCTACGTCGAGCTGCCCGCCTCGGTCGTGCTCGAGGTGACCTACACCGAGCCGGGCCTGCAGGGCGACCGGTCCAGCGGCGGCACCAAGCCGGCGACCCTCGAGACCGGTGCGCAGATCAACGTCCCGCTGTTCCTGGAGCAGGGCACCAAGGTCAAGGTGGACACCCGCGACGGCTCCTACCTGGGTCGCGTCAACTAGTGGCCGCTCGCTCCAAGGCGCGCCGCCGCGCGCTGGACCTGCTCTTCGAGGCCGAGCAGCGGGGCCTGAACGCCGAGACCCTCCTGCAGGAGCGGCTCGCCGCGCCGGTGACGCAGGTTCCGCTGCACGACTACACCGCCACGCTCGTGCGCGGTGTCGTGCAGCGCTGGGTGTCGATCAACGAGCTGCTGTCGACCTACAGCCAGGGGTGGCCGCTGGAGCGGATGCCCTCGGTCGACCGGGCCATCCTGCGGATCGGCACGTGGGAGGTCGTCTACGCCGAGGACGTGCCGGACGCGGTCGCCATCTCCGAGGCGGTGGCGCTGGCGCGGGCGCTGTCGACCGACGAGTCGCCCGGTTTCGTCAACGGGCTGCTGGCGCGTCTGTCGGAGATCAAGCCGACGCTGGTCTGACGACGACGGCGTGAGGAAACGAGCGCAGCGAGGCCCGGAGCGCCGAGGAGTCGGGCCCGAAGGACTCGTCTGGCGACTCCCGCGGTTCACGGCGTCGGTCGGCCCGGGGGAGGGGTCGGTGGCACGTAGGGGTGGCGCTCCAGGCTGCGCCGGTGGAAGAACGCGCTGAACGATCCTGCCATGGCCGTGACGATGGTGATCGCGTAGAGCTCCAGGAGGATGTCGACCACGCGACCCGCTGCGGTCAGGGGGTTCGGCAGCTGCGAGGAGACGGTCAGGAGCTGGCCGGTCGTCCAGAACACGGCGTCACCGTAGGTGTGGATCTCGGTGCCGGGCGCATGGCGCTCGCTGAACAGCACGGCGACACTGGCCAGGAGATCCACCAGCAGGGTCAGGAAGAACATGGCGACCAGCCGCTCGCGCAGGTGCCGGTGGGTCGGCGTGAGCGCGCCGAGCACGGCATACATCTCGTGGGCCACCCGGCGGAACGCAGCGAGGATCAGCATGGCCCCAGTCTGGACGTGCGGCGCGCCCTGTCGGCAACGGCGGCTCGTGGCGCTGCCGAAGCGGCTCTGGGCCGTCGCAGTTCACGGACCGAGCCCCTGTCACGAGCAGGTCACGACGCGAGGTAGGATCGCCTGCGACCGACGTCCTTTAACGACCCGTCCCGTGAGGCGGGGAAGGAGGTCCCGACGCTGTGACGCGTCCCGACTCAACTGCTGCCCCCGTGGCCGAGCCCACGGCAGGGCCCCCAGACCATCCCGATCGTGACGGTCGCGTCGTGCTGGGCGAGGGCGACATCTCCCGCGCCCTCCGGCGCATGGCCCACGAACTGCTCGAGCGCAACAAGGGCGCCGACGACCTGGTCCTGCTGGGCATCCCGACCCGCGGCGTCCCGCTCGCGCGCCGCCTCGCCGACACCATCGAGCGGGTCGAGGGGGTCCGGGTCCCGGTGGGCTCGCTCGACGTGACGATGTACCGCGACGACCTGCGCTCGCAGCCGACCCGGCCGATGGAGCACACGGACATCCCGGACACCGGCGTGGACGGACGCATCGTGGTCCTCGTCGACGACGTGCTCTACTCCGGGCGCACCGTCCGCTCCGCCCTGGACGCCCTGTCCGACCTGGGCCGGCCCCGCGCCGTCCGGCTCGCCGTCCTCGTCGACCGGGGCCACCGCGAGCTGCCCGTCCGGGCCGACCACGTCGGCAAGAACCTGCCGACCTCCCACAGCGAGCGCGTCCGCGTGTGCCTCGCCGAGCACGACGGCCTCGACGAGGTCCGGATCAGCGGAGGTGAGCGCTGATGAAGCACCTGCTGTCCATGAAGGACCTCGACCGCGATCAGGTCCTGCAGCTCCTCGACACGGCGACCGCCATGCACGACGTGCAGCACCGCGAGGTCAAGAAGCTGCCGACGCTGCGTGGCCGCACGGTGGTCAACCTCTTCTTCGAGGACTCGACCCGCACCCGCTCCTCCTTCGAGCTCGCCGGCAAGTGGCTCTCCGCCGACGTCATCAACGTGTCGGCCAAGGGCTCCTCGGTGAGCAAGGGCGAGTCGCTGCGCGACACGGCGATGACGGTTGCCGCCATGGGTGTGGACGCCCTGGTCATCCGCCACCACGCCAGCGGTGCCCCCGCACAGGTGGCCGGCTGGGTCGGCGCCAGCGTGATCAACGCGGGCGACGGGACGCACGAGCACCCCACCCAGGCGCTGCTGGACGCCTACACGATGCGCCGCCGGCTCGGCGACCTGGAGGGCAAGCACGTGGCGATCGTCGGCGACCTCACCCACTCACGCGTGCTGCGCAGCAACCTCATCTGCCTGTCCACGCTGGGCGCCCGGGTGACGCTCGTCGCCCCGCCCACCCTGATGCCGGCGGGCATCAGCACCTGGGCCAAGCAGGACGGCTTCGCCACGTCGCACGACTTCGACGAGGTGCTGCCCACGCTCGATGCGGTGATGATGCTGCGGGTCCAGAAGGAGCGGATGAGTGGCGGCTACTTCCCGACGCCGCGCGAGTACACCGTCGGCTACGGGCTCACCCGCGACCGGCTCGCTGCCCTGCCCGAGCATGCGGTGATCGCGCACCCGGGGCCGATGAACCGGGGCCTGGAGATCACCGCGGATGCCGCGGACGCGGCCCGCTCGATGATCCTCGACCAGGTCTCCGCCGGGGTGGCAGTGCGGATGTCCGTGCTGTACCACACGCTGGCGAGCGGAGAAGGGAGTGTCCGGTGACACGGGTGAGTGCGACCGAAGCGGCAGGTATGACGGTGCTCATCAAGGGGGCGAACCTCGCCGGTGCGGGTCGGTCCGATCTGCTGCTGCGCGACGGGGTCATCGCCGAGACCGGTTCACTGTCCACGCCGCGGGCCCGGGCGGGGGAGCAGGTCGAGGTCATCGACGCCGACGGCCTGGTCGCCCTACCCGGCCTCGTCGACCTGCACACCCACCTGCGCGAGCCCGGCCGCGAGGACGCCGAGACCGTGCTCACCGGCTCGCAGGCCGCCGCGGTCGGTGGTTTCACCGCGATCTTGGCCATGGCGAACACGACCCCGGTGACCGACACCGCCGAGGCCGCCGAGCACGTGCTGGCCCTCGGGCGACGCGCCGGCCTGGTCGACGTGCAGCCGGTCGGAGCGGTGACCAAGGAGCTGGGTGGGGCCGAACTCGCCGAGCTCGGGCTCATGGCCCGCTCGGCGGCGCGGGTCCGGGTCTTCTCCGACGACGGACGTTGCGTGCACGACGCGCAGATCATGCGCCGTGCCCTCGAGTACGTCCGGGCCTTCGGCGGCGTGATCTCCCAGCATGCCCAGGAGCCGCGCTTGGCGGACGGCCGGGCCTGCTGCCACGAGGGTGAGCTCTCCGGCCGGCTCGGACTGCCCGGCTGGCCCGGTGTCGCCGAGGAGGTCGTGGTCGCTCGGGACGTCATGCTGGCCCGGCACACGAGCTCGCGCGTGCACATCGCGCACGTCTCGACCGCCGGCTCGGTGGAGGTGATCCGCTGGGCCAAGGCGCAGGGCATCGACGTCACCGCCGAGGTGACCCCACACCACCTGCTGCTCACGACCGACCTGCTCACCGGCTACGACCCGGTCTACAAGGTGAATCCGCCGCTGCGACCCGCCGAGGACGTGGAGGTGCTCCGCGCGGCGCTGGCCGACGGCACCATCGACGCGGTGGCCACCGACCACGCGCCGCACGCCCGCCACGACAAGGAGCACGCCTTCGCGGAGGCCGCCTTCGGCATGGTCGGCCTCGAGACGGCGCTGTCGGTGGTCAGCGACGTGATGGTCCGCTCCGGGCGCATGGACTGGCGCGACGTCGCCCGGGTCATGTCGCAGGCGCCGGCCCGCATCGCAGGCCTGGGCGAGCACGGCCGCCCACTCGCCCCCGGCGAGCCGGCCACCCTCACCCTGGTCGATCCGGAGCGGCCCGTGACCGTGGACGCCAACGCGTCGATGTCGTTGTCCCGCAACAATCCTTGGCACGGTCGCAGCTTCACCGGCGCAGTCGACACCACGATCCTGCGGGGCACCCCGACCGTCCGCAAGGGAGCGCTCCTCTGATGCGGTGGGTCGCCGTGGGCATCCTCGTGCTGCTCGTGATCGTGATCTACACCGTGCTCGCCCGTGCCTACCTGCGGCGTGGTCGCCGCCACCCCTCCGCGGCCGTGGCGATGGGGCGCGGCGACGTCACCGGAGCCGGACAGTACGGCGGCCCCGGCACCGACGCCTGGGTCGCGTCGCGCGGCACCTACGTGAGCACCACGACCGCCGACTCCCGCTATGACCGCGTCACCGTGGGCGGCTTCCACGGTCTCGGCGTGCGCGCCGCCGCCGTGATGAGCGTCGGCCCCGACGGCGTCGTGTGGCGCCGACAGGGCGCCGACGACATCCGCCTCGGCCCGGACCGGATCGAGCAGGTGCGTCGTGACCGTGGCATGGCCGGCAAGTTCCTCGCCGGCCCCGCGTCCGACCGGCTGGTCGTCATCACCTGGCACGGGGACGACGGGCAGCGCTACGACTCCGGATTCCTGCCCCGACACCGCCCCGACGCCGACGACCTCGTCGCCGCCGTCACCCGCCTGACCGGCCCCGCCGGTTCCCCCACCACCCCCACCCAAGGAGCATCGTGAGCACGCTGGTCCGGCGCGACCCGGCCGTCCTGGTCCTCGAGGACGGCCGCACCTTCCACGGTCAGGCCTACGGAGCGGTCGGTGAGACCGTTGGCGAGGCGGTCTTCTCCACCGGCATGAGCGGCTACCAGGAGACCCTGACCGACCCGAGCTACCACCGGCAGGTCGTCGTGATGACGGCGCCCCATGTCGGCAACACCGGCGTCAACGACGACGACGACGAGTCCCGCAAGATCTGGGTCGCCGGCTACGTCGTCCGCGACCCGGCGCTCCGCCCCTCCAACTGGCGCGCCAAGCGCAGCCTCGAGGAGGAGCTGCGCGACCAGCAGGTCGTCGGGATCTGCGGCATCGACACCCGCGCCCTCACCCGGCACCTGCGTGAGCGCGGAGCGATGCGGGTCGGCATCTTCTCCGGCCAGGCCGCCGCCGAGGACGAGGAGGCGCTGCAGCAGCGCGTCCTCGACGCCCCGCAGATGAGCGGCGCCGCCCTGGCCGCGGAGGTCACCACCACCGAGCCGTATGTCGTCCCGGCCGTGGGCGAGCACCGCTTCACCGTGGCAGCCCTCGACCTGGGCATCAAGGGGATGACTCCAACCCTGTTGGCACAGCGTGGGATCGAAGTGCACGTGCTGCCCTCGACCGCCACCGTCGAGCAGGTCCGGGCGGTCCCCTCCGCGAATGGTGGCGACGGCCCGGACGGGGTGTTCTTCTCCAACGGTCCCGGCGACCCGGCCAGCGCCGACCACGAGGTCGACCTGCTGCGCGCCGTGCTCGACGCGCGCATCCCGTTCTTCGGGATCTGCTTCGGCAACCAGCTGCTCGGCCGGGCACTCGGCTTCGACACCTACAAGCTCAAGTACGGCCACCGCGGCATCAACCAGCCGGTGATGGACAAGACCACCGGCAAGGTCGAGGTCACCGCCCACAACCACGGGTTCGCGATCAAGTGGCCGACCGACCACGACCAGGTCGTCGCGGCTCCCGCAGACGAGGCGAGCGGCCCCACGGCAGGCGAGCACCCGGCATACGGACGGGTGCGCGTGTCGCACGTGTGCCTCAACGACGGCGTCGTGGAAGGGCTGGAATGCCTTGACCTGCCTGCCTACTCGGTGCAGTACCACCCGGAGGCCGCGGCCGGTCCGCACGACGCCGCGTACTTGTTCGACCGTTTCACCCAGCTGATGTCGCAGGCACCCGGTGCGACCCTGAAGATGGAGGCCACCCGCTGATGCCCCGCCGCACTGACATCGACAGCGTCCTCGTCATCGGCTCCGGGCCGATCGTCATCGGGCAGGCTTGCGAGTTCGACTACTCCGGGACGCAGGCGTGCCGGGTGCTGCGCGAGGAGGGCCTGCGGGTCATCCTCGTGAACTCGAACCCGGCCACGATCATGACCGACCCCGAGTTCGCCGACGCGACCTACGTCGAGCCGATCACCCCCGAGGTGGTCGAGGCGATCATCGCCAAGGAGCGGCCCGACGCGGTGCTCGCCACCCTCGGGGGGCAGACGGCGCTCAACACCGCGATCGCGCTGCACCAGGCCGGGGTGCTGGAGAAGTACGACTGCCCGCTGATCGGCGCCAGCGTCGAGGCGATCCAGCTCGGTGAGGACCGGGAACGGTTCAAGGGCGTGGTCGACCGGGTCGGCGCGGAGTCGGCGAAGTCGGTCATCTGCCACACCATGGACGAGTGCCTCGCGGCGGCCGAGCAGCTCAGCTACCCGGTGGTGGTGCGGCCCTCGTTCACGATGGGTGGCCTCGGCTCCGGCTTCGCCTTCGACGAGGACGACCTGCGGCTCATGGCGGGCGCCGGCCTGCACGACAGCCCCACCACCGAGGTGCTCCTGGAGGAGTCGATCCTCGGCTGGAAGGAGTACGAGCTGGAGATCATGCGCGACCGCGCGGACAACGTCGTGGTCGTGTGCTCCATCGAGAACCTCGACCCGATGGGCGTGCACACCGGCGACTCGATCACCGTCGCGCCCGCGCTCACGCTCACCGACCGCGAGTACCAGAACATGCGGGACGTCGCGATCGCGGTGATCCGCGAGGTCGGCGTCGACACCGGCGGCTGCAACATCCAGTTCGCCGTGCACCCCGGCACCGGCCGGATGATCGTCATCGAGATGAACCCGCGGGTGTCGCGGTCGTCGGCCCTCGCGTCCAAGGCCACCGGCTTCCCCATCGCCAAGATCGCGGCGAAGCTGGCGATCGGGTACACCCTCGACGAGATCCCGAACGACATCACCCGGGAGACGCCCGCGTCGTTCGAGCCCACGCTCGACTACGTCGTGGTGAAGGTGCCCCGGTTCGCGTTCGAGAAGTTCCCCGGCGCCGACGGCACGCTCACCACGCACATGAAGTCCGTGGGCGAGGCCATGGCCATCGGCCGCTGCTTCACCGAGGCGCTGCAGAAGGCGCTGCGGTCGCTGGAGCAGAAGGGCTCGTCGTTCAGCTGGGCCGGCGACGCCGACGCCGCCGAGCTGCTCGAATCGGCCAAGCGCCCGCACGACGGGCGCCTCAGGGACGTCCAGCGCGCGCTCTGGGCCGGGGCGAGCATCACCGACGTGTACCAGGCGACCGGCATCGACCCCTGGTTCCTGGACCAGATCGCGGCCGTCAACGAGGTCGCCGAGGAGATCCGCACCGCCGACGACGCGCTCACCAGGGACAAGCTGCTGCGCGCCAAGCGGCACGGGTTCTCCGACGCGCAGATCGGCGAGCTGCGCGGCCTGTCGGAGGAGGTCGTCCGCGAGCTGCGGCACGCGCTCGGCATCCGCCCCGTCTACCTGACGGTCGACACGTGCGCCGCCGAGTTCGAGGCGCAGACGCCGTACCTGTACTCGGCCTACGACGAGGAGACCGAGGTCCCGCCGGGCACCAAGCCCAAGGTCCTCATCCTGGGCAGCGGGCCCAACCGCATCGGCCAGGGCGTCGAGTTCGACTACTCCTGCGTCCACGCGTCCTTCACGCTGGCCGAGGCCGGCTACGAGACCGTGATGGTCAACTGCAACCCCGAGACGGTCTCCACCGACTACGACACCTCCGACCGGCTGTACTTCGAGCCCCTCACGCTGGAGGACGTCCTGGAGGTCGTCTACGCCGAGCAGCAGTCCGGTGAGGTCGCGGGCGTCATCGTCCAGCTCGGCGGCCAGACGCCCCTGGGCCTGGCCCAGAAGCTGAAGAACGCCGGAGTGCCGATCGTGGGCACCTCCCCGGAGAGCATCCACCTCGCCGAGGAGCGCGGCGCGTTCGGACGGGTCCTGCACAGGGCGGGGCTGCTCGCGCCCAAGCACGGCACCGCCACCTCCTACGAGGAGGCGCGCGAGATCGCCGCCGAGATCGGCTACCCGGTCCTCGTGCGCCCGTCCTACGTGCTCGGCGGGCGCGGCATGGAGATCGTGTACGACGACGCCACGCTGGAGTCGTACATGGCCCGCGCCACCGAGGCGAGCCCCGAGCACCCCGTCCTGGTCGACCGCTTCCTGGACGAGGCCATCGAGATCGACGTGGACGCCCTGTTCGACGGCGAGGAGCTCTACCTCGGCGGCGTGATGGAGCACATCGAGGAGGCCGGGATCCACTCGGGCGACTCGGCGTGCGCGCTGCCGCCCATCACGCTGGGGCACGAGGACATCCGCCGCATCCGGGAGTCGACGGAGGCGCTCGCGCGCGGCGTCGGCGTCCGCGGGCTCATGAACGTCCAGTACGCGCTCTCCGCGGGCGTCCTGTACGTGCTGGAGGCCAACCCCCGCGCGTCCCGGACCGTCCCGTTCGTCTCCAAGGCGACGGCCGTGCCGCTCGCCAAGGCGGCGGCGCGCGTCATGATGGGCGCCACCATCGCCGAGCTGCGCGCCGAGGGCATGCTGCCGGAGAGCGGCGACGGCGGGACCCTGCCGCTGGACGCGCCGATCGCGGTGAAGGAGGCCGTCCTCCCGTTCGACCGGTTCCGCAACGCCAGCGGGCAGGGCGTCGACACCGTGCTCGGCCCCGAGATGCGCTCGACCGGCGAGGTCATGGGCATCGACGAGGTGTTCGGCACCGCGTTCGCCAAGTCGCAGCAGGCCGCCTACGGATCGCTGCCGACCAAGGGCCGCGCGTTCGTGTCCGTGGCCAACCGCGACAAACGGCACATGGTGTTCCCGGTGAAGCGGCTCGCTGACCTGGGCTTTGAGATTCTTGCCACGGAGGGGACCGCGGAGGTCCTGCGCCGCAACGGCGTGCGTGCCAAGATCGTGCGCAAGCACAGCGACGGCCCCGGCCCGGCCGGCGAGCCCACGATCGTGCGGCGCGTCCTGGACGGCGAGGTCGACCTCATCGTCAACACGCCCTTCGGCAGCCCCGGCCAGTCCGGGCCGCGGCTCGACGGCTACGAGATCCGCACCGCGGCCGTGCTGAGGGGCGTACCGTGCGTGACGACCGTGCAGGGCCTCGCGGCGGCCGTGCAGGGCATCGAGGCCGTCGCCGGCGGCCTGGTCGGCGTCCGCTCCCTCCAGGAGCACGCCGCGCGGATCGGCGGCGCCCGCGGCCGCGCGGCGCGGCGCCCGGACGGCGGTGCGGGCTCCGACGGCGCCGCGGGCTCTGACGGCGGTGCGGGTTCGGGCGGCGGCGTGCCGCCCGCGTGACGACGCGCCGGGCGGGCCGGGCGGCGGCAGCCTCCGCCCGGCCCGCCCGGCGCACGACGAGAAGAGGGAGACGGGTGTCCGACACGCCGGTGCAGACGTCGGCGACGGTGCTGACGGTCCGCCAGGTGCAGGACTACCACGCGATGACGCTGGTGGCCCCGGCCATCGCCGAGCGGTTCCGGCCCGGCCAGTTCGTGGCGCTCGCCGTCGGCGGCGAGCACACGTCCCG
>NZ_DASSTI010000040.1:0-34132 GCF_035708005.1 Segeticoccus sp.
AACGCGGCCAGCCTCGTCCTGCGCCTCGAGGTGCGCGGCCTCGCAGTGCTGGCTCTGGGCGACCTCGGCCGGGACGAGCAGCGTCTGGTCGCCGGCCGGCTCGCCGCGGGGCTGGCCCCGGTCGACGTGGTCAAGGTCGCCCACCACGGGTCGCGCGACCACGACCCGGGGCTGTACCGAACGGCGGCCGCCGCGGTCGCGCTCGTCTCCGTCGGCCGCGACAACCGGTACGGGCACCCGCACCCCGATCTGCTGGCCAGCGCCACGGCCGCGGGCACGCGGGTGCTGCGCACCGACCGGCACGGCGTCGTGGCGCTCCTGCCGGGCGCCGGAGACGGCGCCGAGGGAGGTCAGCGGGTCGCGGTATGGTGTGAGCAGTCCTGCCCGGCGACCGTCGGAGCGGCCCTCGGCCGCCCCGCGCCCCGGGCAGCCGTCATCGACCTGTCGAGAGGGGCACCGTGACCGCCACGAGGGCAGCCCGCGCACGCATCAGCACCGCCGCCTGGCACGAGGTGCAGCCCGCGCCCGTCGTCCTGCTCTCCGGTCCGGAGGACCTCATCGCCGACCGGGCGCGGGACCGTGTGCGCGAGACCGTCCTCGCGCGCGGCGAGACGGAGACGAGCGAGCTCGACGCCCACGACTACGCCCCGGGCAGTCTCCTGTCGGTCGCCTCCCCCTCGCTGTTCGCCCAGCCCCGGCTCATCCTCGTCGACCGACTCGAGCAGATGAGCGACGCGTTCCTCGCCGACGCGCTGGCCTACCTCGAGGCGCTGGACCCAGACGTGACCCTCGTGCTGCGACACCGGCGCGGCAATCGAGGCCGGCGCCTGCTCACCGCGGTGCGCGCCCTCGACCAGGCCGTCGAGGTGTCCTGCGACGAGCTCAAGCGCGACGACCAGAAGCGCGACTTCGTCCTGCACGCGCTCGGTTCCCGTGGCGTGCGCATCGAGGCGGACGCCGCGCGCTCCCTGGTCGACGCGTTCAGCGCAGACACGACCGAACTCGCCGCGGCCTGCCGTCAGCTCGCCGACGACGTGGGCGGGACGATCACGCGCGCCGACATCGACCGGTACTTCGGCGGCCGCGTGGAGACCACCGGGTTCGCCATCGCGGACGCGGCGCTCGCCGGTCGCGGCGCCCAGGCGCTCGTGCTGCTGCGGCACGCCCGCCAGCAGGGGATGAACGCGGTGCCCGTCGTCGCGGCCATCGCGATGAAGGTGCGCCTCATGGCCGCGGTGTGCGAGGTGCACGAGGCCCCGCAGCGGCTGGCCCAGCGTGTCGGCGCCGCCCCATGGCAGGTCCGTCGCGCCCAGCAGGACGCCGCCCGGTGGCATCCGGGCGCGCTCGCCCGGGCGGTGCGCGCCGTCGCCGCCACGGACGCCGCGGTCAAGGGAGGCGCCGCCGACGCCGGCTACGCGCTGGAGCGGCTCGTCCGCGTCCTCGCCGCCCGCCGCCCCTGACCGGCGGGCACCGGGGCGCCCGGCGCGGCGGATGACCTACTCCTCGGGGAGGCCCACCGTCGGGGAAGTCCGGCGCGGGGTGTCGCGACACGGCCGGGGAGGCTCGGTCTGGGAAGTCGCGACACGGGTGGCTCGGCTTGAGGCGACCGCACCCAGCTGCTAGCATCGGCTCTTGGCCTGCACACCGCGAGGTGTGATCCGCCCGAGACCATCCGGCCGGGCGCATCGAAGACTGACAGAAAGACGACAGTGGCGAACATCAAGTCCCAGAAGAAGCGCATCCTCACCAACGCCAGGCGCACCGAGCGCAACCGCGCCGTGAAGAGCGAGCTGCGCACGCTCGCCCGTCGCACCCGCGAGGCCGTCGTCGCCGGTGACCGCGAGAAGGCCCAGGCCGCGCTCCTGCTCGTCTCGAAGAAGCTCGACAAGGCGGTGACGAAGGGCGTGCTCCACAAGAACACGGCCGCCAACCGCAAGTCGAAGCTCGCCAAGCAGGTCAACTCGCTCTGAGTCGGCCCGTCCACCGTCGAAGGCCCGCCCTCGTGCGGGCCTTCTGCATATCGAGCGTCCATCGAGCCAGACCCGCAGGGAGGAACGCGTGCCGAGAGTGACCGAGGAGCAGGCGCGGCTGATCACGCCCGCCGCGACCGATCCCGCCCGCATCCGCAACTTCTGCATCATTGCCCACATCGATCACGGCAAGTCGACGCTCGCCGATCGAATGCTGCAGCTCACCGGCAGCGTCGCCGAGCGCGACATGCGCGCCCAGTACCTCGATCGCATGGACATCGAGCGCGAACGCGGCATCACGATCAAGAGCCAGGCGGTGCGGATGGCCTGGGCGAGCGGCGGCGAGCCGTACGCGCTCGACATGATCGACACCCCTGGCCACGTCGACTTCACCTACGAGGTCTCCCGCTCCCTCGCCGCATGCGAGGGCGCCGTGCTGCTCGTCGATGCCGCCCAGGGCATCGAGGCGCAGACGCTGGCAAACCTGTACCTCGCCCTCGAGCACGACCTGGTCATCATCCCGGTGCTCAACAAGATCGACCTGCCGAGCGCCGACCCCGACCGCTTCGCCCGCGAGCTCGCCGACCTGATCGGCGGCAGCCCCGACGACGTGCTGCGTGTCTCAGGCAAGACCGGCGAGGGCGTCGCCGAGCTGCTCGACGCGATCGTCGAGCGGGTGCCCGCCCCGCGGGGCGATCCCGATGCCCCGCCCCGCGCGCTCATCTTCGACTCCGTCTACGACGCCTACCGCGGCGTCGTCACGTACGTGCGCATGGTCGACGGCCGGCTCGCCCCGCGCGAGCGGGTGCAGATGATGAGCACCCGGGCCTCCCACGAGGTGCTCGAGATCGGCGTAAGCTCGCCCGAGCCGCAGCCTACCGCGGGCCTCGGCGTCGGCGAGGTCGGCTACCTCATCACCGGGGTCAAGGACGTCCGCCAGTCCAAGGTCGGCGACACCGTCACCGACCACGCGACCCCCGCCGCCGAGCCGCTGCCCGGCTACGACGAGGCGAAGCCCATGGTCTTCTCAGGCTTGTACCCGCTCGACGCGAGTGACTACCCGGAGCTGCGCGAGGCTCTCGACCGGCTTAAGCTCGAGGATGCCGCGCTCGTCTACGAGCCCGAGACCTCGGTGGCGCTCGGCTTCGGCTTCCGCTGCGGGTTCCTCGGCCTGCTGCACCTGGAGATCATCACCGAGCGG
This sequence comes from Segeticoccus sp., assembly GCF_035708005.1. Classification (NCBI taxonomy): domain Bacteria; kingdom Bacillati; phylum Actinomycetota; class Actinomycetes; order Micrococcales; family Intrasporangiaceae; genus Segeticoccus; species Segeticoccus sp. Next base: position 3,172 of record NZ_DASSTI010000040.1, read on the forward strand.
CTGCGCCGCGAGTTCGGCCTCGACCTCATCGCCACCGCCCCGAGCGTGATCTACTACGTCACCGGCGAGGATGGCCGCACCGTGCGGGTGACGAACCCGAGCGAGTTCCCTGACGGCAAGGTCGTCGACGTGCAGGAGCCGATCGTGCGGGCGACCATCCTCGCGCCCAAGACGTACGTCGGGGCGATCATGGAGCTGTGCCAGAGCCGCCGCGGCCGCATGGAGGGGATGGAGTACCTCAGCGAGGAGCGCGTCGAGCTGCACTACGTCATGCCGCTGGGCGAGATCGTCTTCGACTTCTTCGACCAGCTGAAGAGCCGCACCCAGGGGTACGCCTCCCTCGACTACGAGGCCGCGGGCACCCAGAGCGCCGATCTCGTCCGCGTCGACATCCTGCTGCAGGGCGAGCGGGTGGACGCGTTCAGCGCGATCGTGCACCGCGACGCCGCCTACGCGTACGGCACCCGGATGACGAAGCGGCTCAAGGAGCTCATCCCGCGCCAGCAGTTCGAGGTGCCCGTCCAGGCCGCGATCGGCGCGCGCATCATCTCCCGCGAGACGATCCGGGCACTGCGCAAGGACGTGCTCGCCAAGTGCTACGGCGGTGACATCAGCCGCAAGCGCAAGCTGCTCGAGAAGCAGAAGGAGGGCAAGAAGCGGATGAAGATGGTCGGTCGGGTCGAGGTGCCCCAGGAGGCCTTCATCGCCGCCCTCTCCAGCGACGCCTCCTCGACGGACAAGGGCAAGAAGTAGCGTGGCCGCCTCCACCTCGTCGGCGTCCACGCCGGCGGAATCGTCGCTGCCGCCGTCCGTCACCCGCCCGCAGCCCCCGTCGTTCGCCCGCCGCGACGGCCGGTTGAGCCGGCGGCGCCAACGTGCCTGGGACCAGCACGGTGAGCGGTTCGTCCTCGAGGTGCCCCGCGCCCGGGCCACCACGTCCGTGGCGCCGCACCACGCCTTCGACCAGGCCGCCGAGTACGGCCGACTCGCCCCGCTCGTGGCCGAGATCGGCTCCGGCGGGGGAGAGGTGGTGGCCCACGCCGCGGCCGAGCACCCGCAGTGCGACTTTCTCGCCGTCGAGGTCTATCGGCCCGGCATCGCCCAGACCCTGTCCCGCCTCGCCGCGCAGGAGCTGGACAACGTCCGTCTTGTCCTCGCCAACGCCGTGGACGTCGTGCGCACGATGCTGCCGGCCGGCAGCGTGAGCGAGGTCTGGACGTTCTTCCCCGACCCGTGGCCCAAGGCCCGCCACCACAAGCGCCGGCTCGTGGACGACGAGTTCGCCTCGCTGGTGGCCCGGGTGCTGCGGCCCGGCGGGGTGTGGCGGCTGGCGACCGACTGGGCGGACTATGCCGACCAGATGTGCGAGGTCGCCTCCCGCTCGCCCGACTTTGCCAACCGGTATGCCGGGCTCGCGCCGCGGTTCGCGGGCCGGCCGATGACCCGCTTCGAGGTGAAGGGCCTCGCCGCCGGGCGCGCCGTGCACGACCTGGAGCTCACCCGCCGCTGACCCACCCGGCCCGACCGCGACTGACCACCCGGTGTGTGGCGTGTCGGGGTGGCCCCGGGCCCCGAAACGCCACCGACGGGGTCGTCGGTGCCGGATGGGGGGCCCAGACAAGGGTGTGGCCCCGGGCAGTATGAGTGCTCGGGGCCACGAGACCGGGATGATGGCCCAGTCGGCGCGATTGGACTCATATGGCTCGCTCCGTCGCATCATCGAAGCGGATGACGGGACGAACCCGTCCGGCGTAATCCATGTTGTCCATCCGGCCCGCTGCCCGTTGCCGGGTGCGTACCCACCGTTGTAACCCCGAACCCTGAGGCCGGCAAGGGGTTTGGCCAAAGAGTTCACGGGTGCGCTCCCCGCACCGGCGTGTCCCGCACGACACGCCGGGAGACCAGCTCCGGGAACGGATGGGACAATCGTCGGTATGCCGAGTGCCCTCCCCGACGGCGAGCCCGCCCCGCCGTCCGGCGAGCTCCCCGAGCAGGCCTTGGCGCAGCTCGGTCGGCCCGGGCGACCGTTCGGCGTCTACGTCCACGTGCCGTTCTGCTCGGTGCGCTGCGGCTACTGCGACTTCAACACCTACACCCTGACCGAGCTCGGCGTGCACGGCGCGAGCGTGGCCACCTACGCCGAGGCCGCGCTGGCCGAGCTCGACCTCGCCGTCACGGTGCTGGGCGACCGGGCGCCCCAGGCGGAGACGGTCTTCTTCGGCGGCGGCACGCCGACCATGCTGGCGGCGAGCGACCTCGTGACGGTGCTGCACGGCATACGAAAGCGGTTCGGACTGGCGCCCGACGCGGAGGTGACCACCGAGGCCAACCCCGACTCGGTGAGCGCCGAGTCCCTGCAGGAGCTGGCCGACGGCGGGTTCACCCGGGTGAGCCTGGGGATGCAGTCGGCGGTGCCGCACGTGCTGCGCACCCTCGAGCGCACCCACGACCCGGCCAACGTGGCGCGCGCCGTGGCGGCCGCCCGCGGGGCCGGGCTCGGGGTGAGCGTGGACCTCATCTACGGCACGCCGGGGGAGTCGCTGGCGGACTGGGGCACCAGCCTGGAGGCGGCGACGGCGCTCGCGCCGGACCACGTGTCGGCCTACGCGCTCGTCGTCGAGGAGGGCACGAAGCTGGCCGCGCAGGTGCGGCGCGGCGTCGTGCCGGCACCGGAGGACGACGACGAGGCGGCGAAGTACGAGCTCGCCGACGAGGTGCTCCGGGCCGCGGGGTTCCAGTGGTACGAGGTGAGCAACTGGGCCCGCACCGAGGCCGACCGGTGCCGGCACAACGAGGGCTACTGGGCCGACGGGGACTGGTGGGGCGTCGGCCCCGGTGCGCACAGCCACGTGGGTGGCGTGCGCTGGTGGAACGTCAAGCACCCCAACGCGTTTGCCGCCAGGCTGGCGGCCGGTCAGTCGCCCGCGGCCGGTCGCGAGCTGCTCACCACCGACCAGCAGTATGACGAGCGCCTCCTGCTCGCGACCCGTCTGGTGGACGGCCTGGACCTGGCCGAGCTGCGGCCAGAGGGACGGGCCGCCGTGGCCGGTCTCGTCGCCGAGGGACTCGTCGACGGGCCGAGCGCGGTGGCCGCGGACAGCACCCGGCCGCGGCGGGTCGTGCTGACCCTCCGCGGCCGGTTGCTCGCCGACACGGTGGTGCGTCGGCTGCTCGGTCTCTGAGCTCCTGCCTGTCTGGGCTTGTTCCGGTCCGTCCGGGCTCCGAGCTGTCTGTCCCCGCGGTCAGCGCACGAAGCGGATGGTGAGGGGATAGCGGTACTCCTGGCCGTTGTTCGCCGCCACCGCCGCCACGATCTGCAGCACGATGCTGCCGATCCACAGCAGCGGCAGCAGGACGATGCCGATGAGCACGACGATGAGGATCGCCGCGATCGCGTAGCCGATCAGCAGCGTCAGCTGGAAGTTCAGCGACTCGGCCGAGTGCATGCGCACGAAGGCACCGCGGTCCTTGTAGATCAGGTAGACGACCAGCGACCCCAGGAACGGCAGACCGACGAGCGACCCGACGAACGGCGCGAGGTGGGCGATCATGCCCCAGGTGCGCTGGTCCTGTGGCGACATCGGAGTGACATAACCGGCGCCGGGCGGGGGCGGCGGATAGGGCTGGCCCGGGTAGGGCCCCTCGGGCCCGGGCGGCGGGGTGTGCTGCGGTTGCTCGCTCATGCTTCTCGGTGTTCCTCAGGCGGTGTGACGTCCCCCGTGACGGGTGCCCGGCGGCGCCGGACGTGACCATTCTGGCCGGAATCGGCCCGCCGAATCCATGAGGGACGTCCCTGACGCGCCCCTGACGGCCGGCTTCGACGACCCCGATGCCGGTGCGGGCATCGGGTGAGCGGGGCTAGTGAGGGGCCGGTGAGCCGGCCCGCGGATCCGGCCTCAGGTCAGGTCGAGGGCGACGTCGAGCGACGGCGCGCTGTGCGTCAATGCCCCGGAGGAGATGAGGTCGACCCCGGCCTCGGCAACGGCCGTCGCGGTGGCCGCGGTGATGCCGCCGGAGGCCTCGATCAGGACCGGCGCCGGGTGCGTCCGCACGAGCGCCACCGCGGCGGCCAGCACCTCGGGCCCCAGGTTGTCGAGCAGCACCGCGTGCACGACGGGTGCCGCACCGGCGGCCAGCCGTGCGGCGTCGGTCGCCAGGACGGTCCGGAGCTGCTCCAACGTGTCGACCTCGACCTCGACGCGGACCAGGTGCCCGGCACGCCGCGCCAGCCGGTCGAGGACGGCCTCGAGTCCGCCGGCGAGCCCGAGGTGGTTGTCCTTCACCAGGATCGCGTCGTACAACCCGAACCGGTGGTTCACCCCACCGCCGTCGACGACCGCACGCTTCTCGGCGGCGCGCAGCCCGGGTGTCGTCTTCCGCGTGTCGCAGACCCGCGCCCGGGTGTGGGCGACCAGGTCGGCCATCCGCCGGGTTGCCGTCGCCACGCCGGACAGGTGCCCGACGAAGTTCAGCGCCACCCGCTCACCGGTCAGGATCGAGCGCGCCGGCCCCTGCAGCCGGGCCACGTGGTCGCCTGCCGCGAGGGGTGCCCCGTCCGCGCGCTGGAGGGTGACCTGCACGGCCGGGTCGAGCTCGGCATACGTCTGGGTGAGGAAGGCGGTGCCGGACAGCACGCCCTCCCCCCGCGCCACGAGGTATGCCGTGCCGCACGCGTCCGCGGGCACCGTCGCCGTGGTCGTGAGGTCACCGGCCGCGGCGAGGTCCTCGGCGAGGGCGGTCCGCACGAGCGGTGGGACGTCCGACGGCACGGTCGTGGGGGCCGGCCCGGTCTGCGGTCGGGTGATGAGCGTGTCGGTCATGCGAAGGCTCCTTCGGCAGCTGGGTGTCGCGCCGGCGCGGCGGCCTCGTCGGAGCGGCGGTGGCCGCCGCAGCTGGTCCGGCGGCGCCGTGCCGCGTCGGTGATCAGCCAGGCCACGAGGGCGTGGTCGTCGTGCAGGTGCGGCTCGAGGGCTCGGGCGGCGGTGCCCAGTCCGTCCTCGTCGCGCAGCACGCCGACGTGTGCGCTCAGGAGGGCGCGGACCGCCTCGAGTGAGGGGGCGCGTCCCTGCGGCTCCGGCACCACCGGGAGCCGGCTGGCGCGCTCGGGCGGGCACCACGACAGGTCACCGGCGCCCGGCTCGGAGGCGAGGTCGCGGGCGACCGCTTGTCCGGTGGCGGCGGCCTCGAGCAGGGAGTTCGAGGCGAGCCGGTTGGCTCCGTGCAGGCCGGTGCAGGCGACCTCACCCGCGGCCCACAGTCCCGGCACGTCGGTCCGGCCGCGGGCATCGGTGAGCACACCGCCCATGTGGTAGTGCGCGGCGGGCCGGACCGGCAGCACGCCCTGCCGCGGGTCCAGGCCGAGCTCGGCACAGACCGTCATCAGGCCGGGGAACCGCTCGGGGAGGCGCGGCACGGACCGGACGTCCAGGGCCACCGGGCGACGGCGCCGCAGCTGCTCCCAGACCGCGGTGGCCACGACGTCCCGCGGCTCCAGCTCGTCGACGAAGCGCTCCCCGTCGGCGAGCAACCGCCCCCCGGCGCCGCGGAGCGCCTCGGTGAGCAGCGGCATCGGGTCCCGGCCGACGTCGAGGGCGGTCGGGTGGAACTGCACGAACTCCAGGTCCGCGAGCGCGGCGCCGGCCCGCGCGGCCAGTGCCAGCCCGTGCCCGTGCGAGCCCAGCGGGTTGGTGGTGTGGGCGAAGATCGCCGCGGCGCCGCCGGTGGCGAGCACCACGCGTCTTGTCCGGATCCGCTGTGTGCCAGCGGTGCTCGTCAACGACACCCCGGTGACGGACCCCGCATCGTCCACCTCCACCCCGGTGGCGCGGGTGTGCTCCAGCAGGGTCACGCTCGGCAGCCGGCTCACGACCTGGACCAGCGTGCGGGTGATCCCGGCGCCGGTGCGGTCACCGTCGACGTGGACGATCCGGTGCCGGCCGTGACCACCCTCGAGCCCGAGCACCAGCGAGCCGTCGGCGCGCCGGTCGAACGGCACCCCGAGCGCGACGAGCAGCTCCACGACCGAGGGCGCCGCGCCGGTGATGCGGCGGACGGCTGCCGGGTCGCCCAGGTGGGCGCCGGCGGCCAGGGTGTCGGCGGCGTGCAGCGCGGGGTCGTCCTGCGGGTCGATCGCGGCGGCGAGGCCGCCCTGGGCCCAGCCGCTGGCGGTGCCGACCCCCAGCGGACCGGCCGAGACGAGGACGCACGGCTCCGGGGCCAGCGCCCAGGCCGTCATCAGACCGGCCAGGCCGGAGCCGATCACGACCGGCAGTCCGTCCAGCTCGGTCGCCCGCCCTGGGTCGCAGGCGCTCACGAGAGCTCCAGCATCCGCTCGATCGCCCGACGCGCCGCGGGCGCCACGGCGGGGTCCACGCAGACCTCCGGCCGGCCGCTCTCGAGGGCGGCCCGGATCCCCGCCAGCGTGCTGCGCTTCATGTGCGGGCACAGGTTGCAGGGGCGGATCAGCTCGAGACCCGGGTTGGCGGCGGCGATGTTGTCGCTCATCGAGCACTCGGTGATCAGGGCCACCGTGCGCGGCTGGTGCTCCTGCACGAAGGCGCCCATCTGGGCGGTGGAGCCGGCCAGGTCCGCCTCGGCCACCACCGACGGCGGGCACTCCGGGTGCGCCAGCACGGTCACCCCGGGGTGGTCGCGGCGCAGCTGCCGGATGTCCTCGGCCGTGAACCGCTCGTGCACCTCGCACCGTCCCGCCCACGTGATGACCTCGATGCCGGTGCGGTCGGCGACGTTGCGGGCGAGGAACTCGTCGGGGATGAGGATGACGCGGTCGGCGCCCAGACCGGCCACCACCTTCTCGACGTTGCCGGAGGTGCAGCAGATGTCGCTGACCGCCTTCACCGCCGCGGTGGAGTTGACGTAGGTCACGACCGGCACGCCCGGGTGCTCGGCCCGGAGCGCGAGCACGTCGGCGGCGGTGATGCTGTCGGCCAGCGAGCAGCCCGCCCCGGCATCGGGCACCAGCACGGTCTTGGCCGGGTTGAGCAGCTTGGCGGTCTCCGCCATGAACGGCACGCCCGCCAGCACGATGGTCGAGGCCTGCACCGACTGGGCCTGCCGCGCCAGGGCCAGGGAGTCACCGACGAGGTCCGCGACGCCGTGGAAGATCTCGGGCGTCTGGTAGTTGTGCGCCAGCACGACCGCGTCCTTCTCCTGCTTGAGCCGCTCGATGGCGACCACGTCCTCGGCGAAGGCCGCCCACTCGACCTGGGGGATGACGTGCGCGACCCGGGCATACACCTCCCGGGTCTGCGCGACGGCCGCCGCGGTGTGCCCGCGGGCCTCGACCACGTCCGTGACACTCATCCTGAACTCCTTATGTTCATACTGAGTAAATCAAGCCGAGCATAATCCGGTGGTGCACGGCGTGGACGGGGCGACGGCGTGGCCTGCGTCACACCGGCGCCGCTGTGCCCCGCGCCCGTCCGCGGTGACGGGAGGAGTGTCGGCCTGGGGGAGCGGTCCGGTCAGGTGCTGCGGGGCAGGGGCAGCTTCGTGCCCACGTGCCGGCGCTCGCGGAAGACCTCGCTGCGGTAGCGGTACAGCCGCGCCGGGCGTCCTCCGGTGTTGCGTGCCACCGCGCCGGTCGGCTCGACGAGCCGGTGCTGCTGCTCCACGAGGCGGCGGAAGTTCTGCTTGTGCACGACCTGACCGGCCAGGGCCTCCACGCAGGTCTGCAGCTGCCCGAGCGTGAACTCCTCCGGCACGAGCTCGAAGATCACCGGCCGGTACTGCAGCATCGACCGCAGCCGTGCCACGCCGGTGGCGAGGATGCGCCGGTGGTCGTGCAGCATCGGCATCCCGCTCGCCGCAACTTCCGACCGGCCACGGTCCCCAGCAGGTATGCCCGACCCGGCGCGTTCGCTGTCCGCCGCACCTGCCGCGGTGCCTCCGGCTGCGCCTCGGTCGGGTGCCGACTCGGCGACGAGCCCGGCCTCCCAGAGCAGCTCGTAGCGGTGCAGGGCCAGCTCCGGCCGCCACGGGTCGCCGCCCAGGCCGAAGGCGTGCGCGACGCGTTCGCGGCGCAGCGGTGCCAGGCCGGGGTCGGCCTCGGCCCAGGCTCGCAGGGGTTCGGCCAGCTGCCCGGCGAGGGCGATGCCGGTGGCGGAGCGGCGGTCCTCCCAGGGCAGGTGGACATACCAGGGGTTCCATGCGCTGGCGTCGGTCTGCCGGTGGGTCAGCGCGAGGTAGGAGATGGCCACGCTGCGGTCGGCTGCTCCGGAGCGGCCGCGGTCGGCGAAGGTGTAGAGCTGCTCGGCGTAACCCAGCTCGTGCCCGGTCTGCTCGGCGGCCCAGGCCCGCATCCCGGCCTGCAGCGACCGGTGCTCGGGCTCCAGCGGGCCGTGCGGCAGCGCGGCGGGCTCGCCGGAGGCGAGCACGAGCGGCTCTCCGTCGGCCACGGTGGCGACGACGGCGACGAGCTCGGCGCTGACCAGGTTCATGCGTGGTCCACGGGGCGGGTCTGGCTCACGGCTACTGGCTCACGGGTGCTGGCTCACGGGTGCTGGCTCACGGGTGCGGGGAGGCGTCCGCGGTCACGAAGTCGATGAGCTCCTCCACGCGGCCGAGCAGCTCGGGCTGCAGGTCGGCATACGTCCGGACCGTGCCGAGGATGCGCTGCCAGCCGCGTGCCACGTCTGCCTGCGTGTCGTGGGGCCAGCCCAGCTCGGCGAGGATCCCGTGCTTCCAGGATCGGCCACGGGGGATCACCGGCCACCGCGACCAGCCCAGCCGCTCGGGACGCACCGACTGCCACACGTCGACGTAGGGGTGCCCGACGACGAGCACGTGGTCGGCATACCGGCGCAGGGCCCGCGCCTCGTCCACGAGCCGCTGCTCCTTGGTGCCGGCCACGAGGTGGTCGACGAGCACGCCCATGCGACGTCCCGGGCCGGGCGCGAAGTCGCGGATCACCGCGGCGAGGTCGTCCACGCCGTCCAGCATCTCCACGACCACGCCCTCGAGGCGCAGGTCGTCACCCCAGACCTTCTCGACCAGCTCCGCGTCGTGCTTGCCCTCCACGAAGATCCGTGAGGCCGAGGCGACCCGCGCCCGGGCGCCGTGCACCGCGCGGGAGCCGCTGGCCGTGCGCGCGGCGGCCTGACGCGCCTGGGTGGTGGCCGCCCGTGCCGCGGCCGTCGGCGGGGTCAACGTCACCGGCGCGCCGTCGAGCAGGAAGCCCGGCCCGAGCCGGAAGCCCTTGGTCCGGCCCCGCCGGTCCTCGAGGTGCACGACATGCATGCCGCCGGCCTTCTCGACGCGGACCACGGCGCCGCACCAGCCGGTCTCGACGTCCTCCACGACCAGTCCCGGCTCGGCCTCGACGGGCCGGCTGCGACCGCGCACCGGGGCACGCCAATCGCCGGCGAGGACGTCAGAGCCGTAGCGATCGTTCACGCAGGCGAGCGTAGGCCGACCCTCCCGCGGGGGCCGCGAGGACACACCACGCCCGCGGCGTGATCGTGGGGAAACCGGCCAGGCGGCGCGGCGAACGTCATGCTCGTGTCCCGTCAGCGGGTCCGCCCGCCCGCGTCACCACGGGCGCCACCAGGCGGAGCACGTAGACTTGGCACTCGGCATACCTGAGTGCCAAGCGACGTTGCGGCGACTGGGAGGTGAAGCTCGTGAACGAGGACCGACGGCTGTCGGTGCTGCGCGCCATCGTGCAGGACTACGTGCGCACCTCCGAGCCGGTGGGCTCCAAGTCGCTGCTCGAGCGGCACCAGCTCGGGGTCTCCGCGGCGACGGTGCGCAACGACATGGCGGCCTTGGAGGAGGAGGGCCTCATCTCGGCCCCGCACACCTCCGCGGGTCGCATCCCGACCGACGCCGGCTACCGGATGTTCGTGGACCGGCTGAGCTCGATCAAGCCGCTGAGCCGGGCCGAGCGCGCGGCGATCGCGCAGTTCCTCGAGGGCGCGGTCGACCTGGACGACATCGTCGAGCGCACCGTGCGGCTGCTGGCGTCACTGACCCACCAGGTCGCCGTGATGCAGTACCCCTCGCTGACCCGGTCCCAGGTGCGCCACATCGAGCTGGTCCCGTTGGGACCGCAGCGCCTGATGCTGGTGCTCATCGTGGGCACTGGGCGGGTCGAGCAGCGCGTGCTCGACACCGAGGACCTCGTGGCCGACCTGACCACGCCCCGCGGCGAGCAGGTCGTCTCCGACCTGCGCGGCCGCCTCAACGGCGAGGCAGCCGGCCGGATGCTCACCGAGGCGGCGGAGCGGCTGCAGTCCCTGCCCGAGCAGTTCGACCCGGAGTCGCGCGAGCTGGCCCGCCGGGTCGTCCAAGCGCTCGACGACGCGCTCGTCGAGGAGCGCGAGGAGCGGGTGGTGCTGGCGGGCACCGCCAACCTGGCTCGGGTCGGGCCGGACTTCGCCCTGAGCATCGGTCCGGTGCTCGAGGCACTGGAGGAGCACGTGGTGCTCCTGAAGCTGCTCGGCCACATCCGCGGGGCGGACGACTCGGTCGTCGTCAGCATCGGCGCGGAGAACCCGCACGTCGGGCTGCGCAGCGCCTCCGTGGTGAGCACCGGCTACGGCAGCGGCCGGCTCGCGGGGCTGGGTGTCCTCGGACCCACCCGCATGGACTACCCGACGACAATGGCGGCAGTCCGTGCCGTCGCGCACTATGTCTCCGACATCCTGGACTCGTGAGGATGGTGACTGCAGGTGCGCCACCGACCGGTATGAACGACACTGATCTCCAAGGCTGACAAGGACTTTCGTTGAACGACTACTACCAGGACCTCGGCGTTTCCCGAGACGCGAGCGCGGAGGAGATCAAGCGGGCCTACCGCAAGCTGGCCCGCCGGCTGCACCCCGACGTGAACCCGGGACCCGAGGCCGAGGAGCAGTTCAAGAAGGTCTCGCAGGCCTATGACGTGCTCTCCGACCCGGAGAAGCGGCGCGCCTTCGACATGGGCGCCGACCCCTACGGGGGCCAGGAGGGCGGTTTCGGCCAAGGGTTCTCGTTCAGCGACATCATGGACGCCTTCTTCGGCGCCGGTGCCGCCGGCGGGGGCCGCGGCCCCCGCTCTCGGCGCATGCGGGGCCAGGACGCGCTGCTGCGCCTGGACATCAGCCTCGCCGAGGCCGTGTTCGGCAGCGACCAGGAGATCACCGTGGACACCGCGGTGGAGTGCTCCACCTGTCACGGTGCCGGCACCCAGCCGGGCACGGACGTGCGCACCTGCGAGATCTGCGGGGGCCGCGGCGAGGTGCAGCAGGTGCAGCGCTCCTTCCTCGGGCAGGTCATGACCTCCCGCCCGTGCACCGCCTGCCAGGGCTACGGCACCGTGATCCCCAACCCCTGCTTCGAGTGCTCCGGCGACGGGCGGGTACGCACCCGCCGGCCGCTGAAGATCCGCGTGCCCGCCGGTGTCGACACCGGCACCCGCATCCAGCTCTCCGGGCGCGGCGAGGTCGGTCCCGGTGGCGGCCCGCCCGGGGACCTCTACGTCGAGGTCGCCGTCGAGCAGCACCCGACCTTCCAGCGGCGTGGGGACGACCTGCACTGCTCGGTGGAGCTGCCGATGACCGCGGCGGCGCTCGGGACGAGCATCAAGCTCGACACCTTCGACGGGATGACCGACGTGGACGTGCGGGCCGGAGCCCAGCCCGGCGACGTCGTGACGTTGCGCGGGCAGGGCGTGACCCACCTGCGCGGCACCGGTCGTGGCGACCTGCTCGTGCACCTCAGCGTGCAGACGCCCACGCACCTCGACGCCGAGCAGCAGGACCTGTTGCGCCAGCTCGCGGCTGCTCGTGGCGAGGAACGCCCCGAGGGGCGGCTCGCCCCCGTGCAGACGGGGCTGTTCGGCAAGCTGCGGGGCGCCTTCACCGGCAAGTGACCGCCCCCCTCTTCCTGCTCGAGCCGGGCGCGCTCGACGGCCTCACGGCGGGGGCGTCGTTCACCCTCGACGGTGCCGAGGGGCGGCACGCCGCGACCGTCCAACGGCTCGCGCCCGGCGAGCTGCTGCTGCTCGCCGACGGCGCCGGCCTGGTCGCCACCGCCACGGTCACCGCCCGCGAGCAGGCCGCCCTGCACCTGTACGTCGACGTGGTCGAGCGGCAGCCCCCGCCGGAGCCGCGGTTCGTCCTCGTCCAGGCCCTGGCCAAGGGCGACCGGGACGAGCAGGCGATCGAGGCGGCGACCGAGCTCGGCGTCGACGAAGTGGTGCCCTGGCAGGCCGAGCGCAGCGTCGTCGTCTGGCGTGGCGACCGGGCCGACCGGGCCCACGCCAAGTGGCGCAAGGTCGTCCGCGCCGCCGCCAAGCAGTCGCGCCGGGCCCGGGTGCCCGAGGTCGCGCCGCACGCGCGCCTGCGGGACGTCATACCGCGTCTTGAGGCGGCCACGCTGGCCCTGGTGCTGCACGAGGACGCCACCGAGCCGCTCGCCGGCGTTGAGCTGCCGGACCGGGGCGAGGTCGTCGTGGTCGTCGGCCCCGAGGGAGGGATCACCGACACCGAGCTGGCGGCGTGCACGCAGGCGGGCGCGCGGCCGGTGCGGCTGGGACACACCGTGCTGCGTTCCTCCAGCGCCGGCCCGGCCGCCCTCGCGGTGCTCAGCGCCGCCGCGCGCTGGCGCTGAGTCAGCGCACGCGGAACGTCGAGCTCGTCTCCGCGGCCACCGAACCGTCGGCCGGACTGGTCGCCAAGACCCGCAGCGTCCAGGTCCCGCTGGGCAGCGTGCCGAGATCGAGTTGCCAAGTGCCCCGCGTCGGACAGGCGCTGCTCGCCGTCGTGTGCCCCGACCGCACCACCGCGCTGTTCCCGTTCCCGGCTCCTGCGACGTCGCCGCTGTTCCCGTTCGCGGCTCCTGCGACGTCGCCGCTGGCACGCAGCAGCTCCCACGACACCCCCGCCTCGAAAACGCACGCCTGCCCCTGCGCGGTCACGTCGCTGCCCGCGCCGAGGGTCGCGCCGGGCGCCGGCGCCGTGATCCACAGCGGCGCCAGGTCCTCGAACGCCTGGCTGGGCCGGGTGTACGTCGCGTCGGTCGGGTAGGCCCCGAACAGCGCCGTCGAGCCGTCGGCCACCGTGAACGTCACCGGCAGGTTCCCCCGGCCCAGCGCGGCCTGCGCCGTCCACACCAGCTGCTGCACCGCCAGCCGCGTCTCGTCCCCGGTCATCGAGCCGGTCCGGCCGGCCCCGGTGAGCGACACCTGGATGCCGTTGCCGGTCACCGTCACCCCCGCGATGCTCACGTCTCGCCACGGATCGAGGTATGCCGTGCCGGGCACCTGTCCGCGGGGAGACACCGCGAGGTCCAGGGCCGCCCGGACGGTGTCGGCGGCGCTCGGCGTCGCGGGGGCTGTCGTGGCGAGGAACTGCCGGTAGAGGCCCACCCCGTCTGCCCCTCCGGTGCTGCCCACGAAGTAGACCGGCACGGTGACCGCCCGTGTGCCCGCGGTGCCGGGTCCGGACGTCGCCGAGCCCGTGGACGGGACCGAGGCGGTGCCGGCGGAGGGTGCGGGCGCGGTCCCCCCGGGTGGGGTGGACGGGACCGGCAGCCCGGTGGGGAAGGGCGAGGGCAGCGCGGTGCCCGTCCGGGTCGGCGCCGGGATCTCGTCGGGTCCGTGCGTGCCGCCGGTGGGCAGGCGAGGGTGCTCCGTGCGCGAGGTGGAGGTGCCGGGCAGCGGGGGCGCTGCCCGGTGCTCCTGGCTCAGTCCCCAAGCCCCGCCGGCGAGCACCGCGGCCACCGTCGCGGCAGTGGCGATCGTGAACCAGCGCGGGCGCCGCTCCTGCTCGGTCGCCGCAGCTGCGGCGCGGATCTGCTCGAGCCGGTCGTGCGGCGTGATGCCGGCCGCCTCCCGTTCCAATGCCCGCCGGAGGGCGCGTTCAAGGTCCTGCTCCTCGCCGCTCACGGCCGGTCCACCTCCTCCATGGAGCGCAGCGCCTCCAGTCCCCGGTGGGCGTGCACCTTCACCGATCCGGGCGAGATCTGCAGGGCGTCGGCGATCTGCGCCTCGCTCAGGTCCAGGTAGTAGCGCAGCGTCAACACCTCTCGTTGCCGGCGGGGCAGGGCCGCGAGGGCTTGGCACAGCCGGTCCCCCGTGTCGTGGTCGAGGGCGTGCTGCTCGGCGCTGGCGACCGTGCTGCGCGAGCCCAGGTCGCGGCGGGTGTCGTCGGGCAGGCTGCGCAGGTGCCGCTCCTCGACGCCCCGGTGCCGGAGCACCGACCGGGAACCGTTGACGACGCAGCGGCGCAGGTAGGCCAGCGCCTGCTCGGGCTCGCGCAGCAGGTGCCATCGGTGGTGCATCGCGACGAAGGCGTCCTGCACGGTCTCCTCGGCGACCTGCTGGTCACGCACGAGCAGGTAGGACAGCCGCACGAGGGAGTGCCAGTGGGCCGCGTAGAGGTGCGTCAGGGCATCGTCGGCCGACCACCGGACGGTGGCGGTCGCGACCTCACGCGGGGCCACGGTCAACCTTCCCACGCCTGGTGCACGCGCGAGGCCGACTTGGGGTTGACCGGTGTGCTCGCCGCCCGGGTCAGCGTCGGCTCGGTAGGGTCACCGTCATGAGCGAGACGGCCCCAGGCGCGGCGGACTGCCTGTTCTGCAAGATCATCGCCGGTGACGTCCCGGCGGACGTCGTGCACGAGACGGACACGACCGTCGCGTTCCGCGACATCGACCCCCAGGCGCCGACCCACGTGCTGGTGATTCCCAAGCGGCACGAGCCGGACCTGGTCGCGCTCGCGACTGCCGACCCGGGCGCGGCCACCGATGTGCTGCGGGCGGTCGGCGACGTGGCCGCGCAGGAGCAGCTGGGGGAGGGTTACCGCAGTGTGTTCAACACCGGCGCCCTGGCCCAGCAGAGCGTCTTCCACGCGCACGTCCACGTGCTCGGCGGTCGGGCAATGACGTGGCCGCCGGGGTGAGCGGCCCGTAGACTGTCCCCACGATGAGTGAAGACCGACCCCCGGCCGAGGAGCGGGCAGCCCTGACCCCGCAGGACTCGCACGGCGAGCGCCGGCCGCCACGCCACACGATCGTCATCCCGCCCGAGGTCCCGATGGTGACCCTGCTGGGCCCTCGCGACGAGTTGCTGCGCACGATCGAGCGGGCGTTCCCGCAGCTCGACGTCCACGTGCGCGGCAACGAGTTCCGGCTGAGCGGCCCGACGTCCGACGCCGCCATGGTGGAGCGGCTGGTCGACGAGCTGCTCCAGGTGATCGAGGCAGGACAGCAGCCGAACCGGGACGCCGTCGAGCGCTCGATCGCGATGCTGCGAGCGCAGACCACTGAACGCCCGGCCGACGTGCTGACGATGAACATCGTCTCCAACCGTGGTCGCACGATCCGCCCGAAGACGTTGCACCAGAAGCGTTACGTGGACGCGATCGACCAGCACACGATCGTCTTCGGCATCGGTCCCGCGGGCACCGGCAAGACCTACCTGGCCATGGCGAAGGCCGTCGCCGCGCTGCAGGCCAAGGAGGTCAACCGGATCATCCTCACCCGCCCGGCAGTCGAGGCGGGGGAGCGCCTCGGGTTCCTGCCCGGCACGTTGAACGAGAAGATCGACCCCTACCTGCGTCCCCTCTACGACGCCCTGCACGACATGGTCGACCCCGACACGATCCCGCGGCTGATGGCTGCCGGCACGGTCGAGGTCGCTCCGCTGGCGTATATGCGCGGGCGTACCTTGAACGATGCGTTCATCATCCTCGACGAGGCCCAGAACACCTCCGCCGAGCAGATGAAGATGTTCCTCACCCGCCTCGGGTTCGGCTCCAAGATGGTGGTGACCGGTGACGTGACGCAGGTGGACCTGCCGGCCGGCACACACTCCGGCCTGCGCGTCGTCCGGGACATCCTCGTCGACGTCGACGACGTCCACTTCGCCTACCTCACGTCCCAGGACGTCGTGCGACACCGGCTGGTGAGCGCGATCGTCGATGCCTACGGCCGGTGGGACGCCGATCACCGCGAGGACGCCGGCGAACGTGGCGTGCGACGGGGCCGCCCCCAGGGGCGCTCGGCGGCAGCCGCACGGCCCGGCGGTGGCCGATGACCGACAGCGACCATCGGCCCCGTTGCGGCGCGCCCTCAGCGAGGGGGTGCCGGTGAGCATCGAGGTGCTCAACGAGACCGACGCATCCGTCGACGAGCTGGAGCTGGTCGATTGCGCCCGCTACGTGATGGGTCAGCTGCGGGTCCACCCGCAGGCCGACCTGTGCCTGACCTTGGTGGACGAGGCGGCGATGGAGGTCCTGCACCGGCAGTGGATGGACCTGCCCGGCCCCACCGACGTGATGAGCTTCCCGATGGATGAGCTGCGTCCCGGACGGGAGGGGCAGGAACCGCAGGAGGGCGTCCTCGGCGACATCGTGCTGTGCCCGTCCGTGGCGGCCAAGCAGGCCGCCGAGGCGGGGCACGCGACCGAGGAGGAGCTGCTCCTGCTCACCACCCACGGCATCCTGCACCTGCTCGGCTACGACCACGCCGAGCCGGAGGAGGAAAAGGAGATGTTCGAGCTGCAGCGCACGTTGCTGCTCACGTTCCTGGCCGGGCGCAGCAGGCCGTCAGACGTGGCCGGGCGCAGCAGGCCGTCAGACGTAGCCGGGCGCAGCAGGCCGTCAGACGCGTCGGGACGCGGCCGGCCCTCGGCGCCGTAGGCGGCCACAGTGGTCACCAGACTGGTCCTCGCGGCGCTCGCCGGCGTCGTGGTCGCCTTCGTGCTCTCCGCCGCGGAGTCGGCGCTGTCGCGTACCTCCCGACACCACGCCCAGGACCTCGTCGAGGAGGGCCGGCGCGGTGCCGAGGCGCTGCGCGTCGTCGCCGCGGACAGCGCTGCCTACCTGTCGGTGACGGCCTTCGTGCGCGCCGTCGCCGAGGCCGCCGTGGCGGTGTTCCTCACCCTCGCCGTGGTGAACCTCGTCGACGGCTTCTGGTGGACGCTGCTGATCAGCATCGGTGTCATGGCGGTGCTGTCCTTCGTCGTCGTCGGGGTGTCACCGCGCACCCTCGGCCAGCAGCACGCCGACACCGTCGCCCTGTGGGCCGCGCCTGTGGTCGTCGGCCTGCGCCGGGTGCTCGGCCCTGTCGCCCGCGTGCTGATCCTCGTCGGCAACGCGGTGACCCCCGGCGGGGGCTACCGGCACGGACCGTTCCAGTCCGAGGCCGAGCTGCGCGACCTCGTCGACCTGGCGGGGGAGACGGCGCTGATCGAGGCCGGCGAGCGCGAGATGATCCACTCCGTCTTCGAGCTGGGCGACACCTTGGTGCGCGAGGTCATGGTGCCGCGCACCGACATGGTCACGCTCGACAGCGACCGGACGCTGAAGCAGGCGATGTCGCTGTTCCTCCGCTCCGGATTCTCCCGCGTGCCCGTCGTGGGCGAGGGACCGGACGACGTGCTCGGGCTGCTGTACTTCAAGGACGTCGCGCGCCGCGTCAACGCCGACGCCGAGGCCGGCTCGCTGCCGGTCACCCGGCTCGTGCGGCCGGCCATGTTCGTTCCCGAGAGCAAGCCGATCGACGACCTGCTGCGGGAGATGCAGCGCGACCAGAACCACGTCGTCGTCGTCATCGACGAGTACGGCGGCACGGCCGGTCTCGCCTCGATGGAAGACATCATCGAGGAGATCGTGGGCGAGATCGCCGACGAGTACGACCGCGAGGCCCCGGGTGTCGAACCGCTCGGTGACGGGTCGGTGCGCGTCCCGGCGACCATGTCGGTGGACGACCTCGGCGACCTGTTCGACGTCACCATCGACGACGACGAGGTCGACACCGTGGGTGGCCTGCTGGGCAAGGCGATCGGCCTGGTGCCGATCGTCGGCTCGCACGCCGAGGTCGCGGGCCTGTCGCTCACTGCCGACCGGATGGCCGGGCGTCGGCACCGGGTCGCCACCGTGGTCGTGCGCCGGGTCTCGGGCGACCAGGACGCTTCCTCGGGGACCTCGGCCCCCGCGGGCGAGGGACGGACCGAGGCGAGCGTGGGCCGGCACGGAGGCGATCGGCATACGGGTGGCATGCTGTCGGGCACCAACGAGGAGGCGTCATGACACCCACGGGGCAGGCGGGCCCGACGGCGCAGGAGGGTGAGGGGAAGCCGGAGTTCCGGGCCGGGTTCGCCTGCCTGGTCGGCCGGCCCAACGCGGGCAAGTCGACGCTGACCAACGCCCTGGTCGGGCAGAAGGTCGCGATCACCTCCAGCAAGCCGCAGACCACGCGACACGCCATCCGTGGCATCGCCACCACGGCGGACCACCAGCTGATCCTCGTCGACACTCCCGGGCTGCACCGGCCACGCACGCTGTTGGGGGAGCGCCTCAACGACCTCGTGCGCGAGACGCTGCTCGAGGTCGACGTCGTCGGGTTCTGCATCCCGGCAGACCAGCGCGTCGGCCCCGGCGACACGTTCATCGCCAAGGAGCTCGCCGACCTGCGCCGATCCGGCCGGCGTCCCGTCGTCGCCGTCGTCACCAAGACCGACCTCGTCGACCAGGAGCGGCTCGTCCAGCAGCTCATCGCGGTCGACCGGCTCGGCTCGTGGGACGAGATCGTGCCCTGCTCGGCAACACGTGGGGACCAGGTGGAGGAGGTCGCGCAGGTGCTGGCCTCGCACCTGCCGGTGTCCCCGATGCTCTACCCCGACGGGGTCCTCACCGACGAGCCCGAGGCGGTCATGATCGCCGAGCTGGTGCGGGAAGCCGCGCTCGAGGGGGTGCGCGACGAGCTGCCGCACAGCCTCGCGGTGGTGGTCGAAGAGATGGTGCCGCGCCTCGACCGACCCGAGGACGACCCGCTGCTCGACGTGCGGGTCAACGTCTTCGTCGAACGGGCCAGCCAGAAGGCCATCGTCATCGGGCGTGGTGGGTCCCGGTTGCGCGAGGTCGGCAGCAACGCCCGCCGCGGGATCGAGGCCCTGCTCGGCCAGCGCGTCTACCTCGACCTGCACGTGAAGGTCGCCAAGGACTGGCAGCGCGACCCGAAACAGTTGCAGCGCTTGGGTTTCTGACCGCCGCCCGGAGCCGGCCCCGCGGCTCAGCCCTGCAGCACCTCCACCTGCACCCACGCGTCCTGCACCGCCTGGGCCTGGGTGCTGTCGGCGCCGAACCGCTTGCCTGCCGCGTCGACCGTCGCCTGGGCGAAGCTGGCGAAGTCGACATCCTTCGCGATCTGCCCACCGGTGAGCACGTCGTACCAGACCTGCCCGGCGCCCTCCCACGTGTGACCCCCGATGCTGGTGGCCGCGAGGTAGAACGCATGGTTCGGGATGCCCGAGTTGGTGTGCACCCCACCGTTGTCGTGCTGTTCGTCGTGCGGCAGGTCCACGTAGCCGGCCATGGTCGCGGGCTGCGGGTCCTTGCCCAGGTGCGGGTCGTCGTATGCCGTGCCCGGCGCCTTCATCGAGCGCAGCGCGACACCGTGCACCTTCTTGGTGAACAGCCCCTCACCGATGAGCCAGTCGGCCTGCTCAGCGGTCTGGCCCAGGGCCATCTGCTTCACGCAGGAGCCGAAGGCGTCGGAGACCGACTCGTTCAGCGCGCCGCTCTGCCCGACGTAGGTCAGGCCCGCGGTGTACTGCGTCACGCCGTGGGTCAGCTCGTGGCCGATGACGTCGAGGCAGCCGGTGAACTCGTGGAAGTAGACGCCGTCCCCGTCGCCGAAGACCATCTGCTCGCCGTCCCAGAAGGCGTTGTCGAACTTTTCGCTGTAGTGCACGCTCGCCACCAGGGTCAGCCCCTGGCCGTCGACCGAATTGCGTTCGTAGGCGGTCCAGTAGAACTCCCACGTCTGCCCGAGGCCGTCGTAGGCCTGGTTGACCGGCGGGTTGTTCGACGACTGCTCGCCCTCCCGGCGGACCAGCAAGCCGGGCAGGTCCGTGCCGTGCTGCGCGTCATAGATTTCGCGCCGCGGCCCGAGCACCTCCGGCCCCGGCTCCTGGGGTGCCTGCTGCGCCTCGACGCTGGTGTCGCTGCCGGTGGGCTCCTCCCGGCGGTGCTGCTCGGCGCGTTCCTGCACCTCCGGCGGGATGAACCCGGTCGCACCCGGCTGCCGCCGGCCCTCCTCGCCCGGGCGGCTGCGGGCTGTGCGCACCTGCCGTCGCTGCTGCAACGGCCCCAGGACGTCGAGGGTGCGCCGGGCGCACTCGGCCACCTCGAGGTCCTCGTGCCGGGCGAGCGCCTGGAGCAGGTAGGGCGGGATGATGAGGCAGCGATGCGGTGCAGGCAGCGTCGTCATGTCCCACACGGTCCCGCCGACCACCGACATCGGCAACCGCGGCACCTCCCGGCGGCCGGGCACTCACGCGTAGAGGACCTCGGGCGCGACGACCTCGCCGGTGCAGCGGCTGTCCGGGTGGAGCAGCCATCCCATGCGCTTGAGCTGGCGCAGGGTGACGGTGCTGCCGCGCAGCTCGAGCCAGGGCAGCCGCTCGGCGAGCAGCCGTTCGATCCGCAGCAGGTCCGGCAGCGACTCGGCCCACACCGTGAAGTAGAGGTTGGCCTCGCCCGTGGTGGTCAGGCACAGGCGCAGCTCGGGCAGCGTCGCCAGGGCCCTGGCCGTCCGGTCGTGTTCCGCGGTGGGGACCCGAGCCTGCCAGTTGCACACGATGGGCCAGCGGGTGTGCTCCTGGGCCACCTCGCAGCGAAACGCCAGTCGGCCGGACGCGATGACGGTCGCCAGCTGGCGACGCACGGTCGCGGGGTTGCGCCCCGTGGCGCGGGCCAGGTCTGCCGCCGTCGCCCGGCCGTCCCGGGCCAGCTCCTGCACGATCGGGCGCAGTCGCACCGGCATCGGCGCGTGCCCGGCCCCCGGCCGCCGCCCCTCGATGTGCGCGCGGTGGGCGACTGCCTCCAACGCTGCGCGCTGGGAACCGTCGAGCGCCCTCAGGCGCCAGCTGCTGCCCTGCCGGTGGACGGACGTGGCGAGGTAGGAACGCTGGTTGGCCACGCCCTCCACCGCCCCGAGGTCGTCCAGCACGAACCGGGACAAGGCAGTCAGGTCGGTGGCGATGATCGTGAGCAGCAGGTCGCAGCCGCGCGCCGCCTCCTCGACCGACGCGACGCGCGGGTCGGCACACAGCGCTCGGGCCACGCTGCTGCGCTCCCCGGGCAGGCAGTCGACCTCGACCATGGCGATGACCTCGTCCCCGGCTCCTGCCGGGTGGACCGTGACCCACGCGAGGCCCTCGTCCCGCAGTCGGCTCCACCGTTGCGCGAGCGACTGCGGGGTGGCATCGAGGACGCGAGCCGCCTCCGCCCAGCTGATGCGCGGAGCGATCTGCAGTGCATGGATGAGTGCGAGGTCCCGCTCGCCCAACGTGGGACGATGCGCGGAATCGAGGCTGTGAGCGACCTTCACTCACGAATCGTACGTTCTGGTCAGTAACAACGCCTGTTCCTGAAGACTTCGTCATCACATCAGCACGGTTATCAGCCAGGAGGGCACCCATGGACCTACGCGACGACGCGACGAGCATGCAGGATGAGCTCGCGCGGTTGCGTCACGACCTGCACCGGGAGCCCGAGATCGGCCTCGCCCTGCCCCGCACCCAGGAGAAGGTCCTGGGCGCGCTGGCCGGCCTACCGCTCGACATCTCCACGGGCACCGGGACGACCTCGGTCACGGCGGTGCTGCGTGGGTCCGGCGCCTCGGGGGCCGACGGCGCGGCGCCGGTCGTCCTGCTGCGCGGGGACATGGACGCCCTGCCGGTGACCGAGCGGGTGGACGTGCCCTTCCGCTCCCAGGTCGAGGGCGCCATGCACGCCTGCGGGCACGACCTGCACACGTCCATGCTCGTGGGGGCCGCCCGACTGCTGTCGACGCACCGGGACCGTCTCGACGGCGACGTGGTGTTCATGTTCCAGCCCGGTGAGGAGGGCTGGGACGGGGCCGGGGTGATGCTCCGCGAGGGCGTCCTCGACGCCGCCGGGCGGCGCGTCGACGCGGCCTTCGGCATGCACGTCTTCTCCGCCTTCGCCGACCGGGGCAGCTACCTGACCAAGGCCGGCCCCATGATGTCCGCGTCGGACGAGCTGCACGTGACGGTGCACGGCGCCGGCGGCCACGGCTCGATGCCCTACCGCGCCAAGGACCCGGTCCCCGCCGTGGCGGAGATCGTCATGGCCTTGCAGGCGATGGTGACGCGCCAGTTCAACGTGTTCGACCCGGTGGTGCTGACCGTCGGCCAGCTGCACGCCGGAACCAAGGCCAACGTCATCCCCGACGACGCTCGCCTCGAGGCCACCGTCCGCACCTTCTCGGCGGAGGCGCAGGAACGGATGGCCGAGGCGGCGCCGCGCCTGGTCCGCCAGGTGGCCGCCGCGCACGGCCTCGAGGCCAGCGTCGAGTACCGCCACCAGTATCCGGTGACCGTGAACGACGTCGCGGAGACTGCCTTCGCCGCGGACACGATCACCGAGGTGTTCGGGCCCGAGCGGCACGTGGACATGGCGGTGCCCCTCGGTGGCTCCGAGGACTTCTCGCGGGTCCTGGACGAGGTGCCGGGAAGCTTCGTCTTCCTGGGCGCGACCAGCGAGGGCAGGGACCCGGCGACCGCGCCGATGAACCACTCTCCCCTGGCCTCCTTCGATGACGCGGTCCTGGCCGACGGTGCCGCGCTGTATGCCGAGCTGGCCGTCCGCCGGCTCGCAACCCTCTCGGCCGGCAACCGCGCGGCCTGACCACTGCCACAGCAATCCCTCCCACAGCAAACGAATCGGTGGAACAGACATGACCGACCTCACGCTCGGCCGCGACGCCTCCCGCGCGCAGCCCACGGCCCAGCGCCAGAGCCACGCCAAGACCATCGTCGGCACCGGCATCGGCAACGCCCTCGAGTGGTACGACTGGGGCGTCTACGCGATCTTCACGCCCTTCTTCGCCAGCCAGTTCTTCAACGGCGCGAACCAGGCGTCCGCGGTGCTGCTGACCCTGGCCGTGTTCGCGGTCGGGTTCGTGGCCCGGCCGTTCGGCGGCTTCCTCTTCGGCTGGCTCGCCGACCACACCGGCCGGAAGTTCGCCATGGCCGCCACCGTCGGTGCCGCGGCGGTGGGCAGCATCGTGATCGGCGTCTCCCCGAACTACGCCTCCATCGGCGTCGGTGCGTCGCTCATCCTCGTGCTCGCCCGGCTCCTGCAGGGTCTCGCCCACGGCGGCGAGCTCCCCTCGGCGCAGACCTACATCTCGGAGAAGGCCTCCCGGCACAACCGCGGCCTGTGGTCCAGCCTGATCTACGTTTCGGGGACCACCGGCAACGTCGTGGGCGTCATCCTCGGCGTGATCCTGACCGCGTCGCTGGACAAGCAGCAGATGTCCTCGTTCGGCTGGCGCATCCCCTTCCTCCTGGGCGGGGCCCTCGGCCTCTACGCGCTGTACATGCGCAGCAAGATGACCGAGACCGAGGTGTTCCACCACGACGTCGACCAGCGCAAGCAGGACAAGCCGCGGGTGTGGCCGCAGATCGTCCGGCACCGCAAGCAGGCGCTGCAGGTCATCGGCATGACGGTGGGGCTCACGGTCGCCTACTACGCGTGGGCCATCTCCGCGCCGGCCTACGCCATCAGTGCCCTGAAGATCGACGAGACCGACGCCCTGTGGGCCGGAGTCGTCGCCAACCTCGTCTTCATCGCGATCCTGCCGCTCTGGGGGATGCTCTCGGACCGGATCGGGCGCAAGCCGGTGCTGCTCGCCTGTGCCCTGGGCACCGCCGCCGTGCTCTTTCCGCTGCAGTTCCTCGTCCGCCACCAGGCTTGGCAGCTCGGGCTGGCCATGTGCATCGCCATGGTGTTCATCGCCGCCGGCGCGGCCATCGTGCCGGCCGTCTACGCCGAGCTGTTCCCGACGCACATCCGCGCCGTCGGTGTCGGCGTGCCGTACTCCATCTGCGTGGCGCTGTTCGGCGGGACGGCTCCCTACCTGCAGACCTGGATCGGCGGGACGATGGGCCGCTCGGCGTTCACCGGCTACGTGATCATCCTGCTGGTCATCTCCGCCGCGGTCATCCTGACCCTGCCGGAGACCCGGGGCCGCGAGCTGCACGAGCAGCGCAGCGCCGCCGCCAGCGAGCTGCCGTCCGAGATGTGAGCCGCTGGGTCCCGCCGTCTGGACGGAAGGTGGGCGCGCGGCATACCCTGTCGACCGTGCGTATCGCGCGTGGAGCGCTGCTCCTCCTTCTCCGCCGCGGCGGGGCCCACTAGACGGCCTGCCCCTCGCCGCGGAGTTGGTCGTGCCCGGGCCGGACCCGATACGCGAGCGAGAAGGCAGAGAAGAGAAGATGTTCCACCCCCAGCAGCCCAGCGGTATGCCGTTCCACAAGTACCGCCCCTTCCACGAGCAGATCGTCGTCGACCTGCCCGATCGGACCTGGCCCGGCAACCGCATCGACACGGCCCCGCGCTGGTGCGCCGTGGACCTGCGGGACGGCAACCAGGCCCTGATCGACCCGATGAACGCCGAGCGCAAGCTGCGCATGTTCGAGTTGCTCGTGGCGATGGGCTACAAGGAGATCGAGGTCGGTTTCCCCTCGGCGAGCCAGACCGACTACGACTTCGTCCGCCAGCTGATCGAGGGCGGCCGGATCCCCGACGACGTCTCCATCCAGGTCCTGACCCAGGCCCGCGACCACCTGATCGAGCGCACCTACGACGCGATTCGCGGCGCCAAGCAGGCCATCGTCCACCTCTACAACTCCACCTCGGTGCTGCAGCGGCGCGTGGTCTTCGGGATGGACCAGGACGGGATCGTCGACATCGCGCTGCAGGGGGCGCGGCTGTGCCGCAAGCTCGAGGAGACGATCCCCGAGACGGCCGTGACCTATGAGTACTCCCCGGAGTCCTACACCGGCACTGAGCTGGAGTTCGCCGCGCGGATCTGCAACGAGGTGATAGAGGTCTTCGACCCCACCCCCGACCGCAAGCTCATCGTGAACCTGCCCGCGACCGTGGAGATGGCCACGCCCAACGTGTATGCCGACTCCATCGAGTGGATGTCGCGTCACCTCCACCGCCGGGAGAGTGTCGTGCTCTCGCTGCACCCGCACAACGACCGGGGCACGGCCGTGGCGGCCGCCGAACTGGGCTACCTGGCCGGCGCCGACCGCATCGAGGGTTGCCTGTTCGGCAACGGTGAGCGCACCGGCAACGTCTGCCTCGTCACGCTGGGCCTGAACCTGTTCAGCCAGGGCATCGACCCGCAGATCGACTTCTCCGACATCGACCGCATCCGACGCACCGTCGAGCACTGCAACCAGCTGCCGGTGGGGGAGCGCCACCCCTACGGCGGCGACCTGGTCTACACCGCGTTCTCCGGGTCGCACCAGGACGCGATCAAGAAGGGCTTCGACCACATGGCCGCCGACGCGGCCAAGGCCGGCAAGACCGTCGACGAGATCCCGTGGGCCGTGCCCTACCTGCCGATCGACCCACATGACGTGGGCCGCACCTACGAGGCGGTCGTGCGGGTCAACAGCCAGTCCGGCAAGGGCGGCGTCTCCTACATCCTCAAGTCCGAGCACCAGCTGGACCTGCCGCGCCGGCTGCAGATCGAGTTCAGCGGGGTGGTGCAGAAGCACACCGACACCTCCGGTGGCGAGGTCTCGCCGGCGGCGCTGTGGGAGGCGTTCAAGGACGAGTACCTGCCCAAGTCGGGCACCGGCGACCGGGCCTGGGGGCGGTTCTCGCCCATCGGCAGCACGGTCGACAGCGACGGCGACGGCAAGGACCACATCGTCGCCACGATGCTCGACCACGGGCAGGAGATCACCGTGGAGGGCACCGGCAACGGTCCGATCCAGGCGTTCATCAACGCGCTCGAGCCCTTGGGCATCGACGTGCGCGTGCTCGACTACGCCGAGCACGCACTGTCGGCCGGTGAGGGCGCCAAGGCGGCGGCCTACGTCGAGTGTGCGGTCGGGGACCGCGTGCTCTGGGGCGTGGGGCTGCACCGCAGCATCGTCAAGGCCTCGCTGACCGCCGTCCTGTCGGCGGTCAACCGGGCCGAGCGCGACGCCACCACCACCACCACCGCGAGCTGACCCCGCGCCACCTGCGACCGACGTCGTCAGTCGCTGCGCTGGGTAAGGAGTAGCAGGCGTTCGATCTCGTCGGCGACGCCGCCGGGGTCCACGAGCATGTGTAGGTGTCCGGCGCCGTCCAGCCGCCGGGAGGGCCAGCCCGACCGGCGCGCCCGCGCCAGCTGGTCCGCGTACGCCTCACCGAAGGACAGGTAGGCCGAGCGCAGGCCGACGTCCCAGCCCGCGGGAACGGCGACGTGGCTCCGGAAGTACGCCAGGGGCAGGCGGCGCTGCTCGGCCTCGACCGCGTGCCGGCTCGCTAGGTCCGGGAAGAGGGCGTCCACCTCGTGTGCGTCCCACCACGCGGTCCACGGGGGCAGCAACCCGTCGGGACCCGCCAAGGCCTCGAGCTGCTCGAGCAGTTCCGGCGCGGCGAGCGCGGCTTCTCCCAGCGCCGGAGCGACCCCGGCGTCGACATAGACGACGGCCACCACGTCACGGCGCGTCGCGAGGCCCGGGACGAAGTAGCCCGCGTTGCTGTGCGGCACGAGCACGCTCGGGCGGTCCTGCGGTATGCCGGCCAGCAGCCCCTGCAGCACGTCGGCCGGCGTGCGCGGTGCGGCAGTCGGCGCCGTCGACTCGGTCACCGGCCGGCCGCGGGAGCGAAGCACCTCGGCGACCGGTCGCCATACCGCCGGGCCGAGGAGCGGACTCGGCAGCAGGACGACCTCGGGATCGGAGGCGGCAGCCATCCTCGCGAGAGTAGCGCGGTCGTCCTCCCTCACGGACCAGCGTGGGGCGGTCAGCGCACTCCGCGCGGACGGAACTGGATGCTGATCCGCGGCCCGGTGGGGCGGCTGGACTTGGGAATGCAGTGTTCCCAGGTGCGTTGGCAGGAACCGCCCATCACGAGCAGGTCGCCGTGACCGAGCACGTGCCGGATGCTGTGCCCGCCGCCACGCGGCCGGAGCATGAGCGGACGCGGCGTGCCGACCGAGACGATCGCGACCATGGTGTCCTCGGTGCGGCTGCGGCCGATCGTGTCGCCGTGCCAGGCGACGCTGTCGTGCCCGTCGCGGTAGAGGCACAGGCCCCCGGTGCGGAACGGCTCACCGAGCTCGCGGGCGTAGTACCGGCCCAGCGCCTCACGCGCCTGCGTCAGCAGCGGGTGGGGGAGGGCGTCGTCCTCCCCGTAGAAGCACAACAGGCGAGGGACGTCGACGGTGCGCTCGTACATGCGGCGCCGCTCGGCGGCCCACGGCACGTCGTGGTGCAGCCGCTCGAACAGCTCGTCGGATCCGGTCACCCACCCGGGCCGCACGTCCACCCACGCGCCGCGGGTGAGCGTGGTGCGGCGCACGGCGCCGGTCAGGGGACGCAGGCCCAGTCTGTCCACCTGGTCGAGCAGGGATCCCTGGAGCGCAGTGCTCATGGCCACATCCTAGCCACACTTCGAACACCTGTCGCAAGCGCCTGGCGCGCACGCGACTCGTGCCGGGTCATCCGGCGCGGTGCGAGCGGAACGCGCGGCACGGCATACCGGCGGGGGAGAGGTGAGGGAGGACAATGGCGAGGTGCCCCTCTATCGCGACGCCGGCATCGTGCTGCGCACCCAGAAGCTGGGTGAGGCCGACCGGATCGTGACCCTGCTGACGCGCCAGCGCGGCAAGGTGCGCGCCGTCGCCAAGGGGGTGCGGCGCACCAAGTCGCGCTTCGGGGCGCGGCTCGAGCCGTTCATGGTCGTGGATCTCCAGTGCTACGAAGGGCGTTCGCTGGACACGATCACTCAGGCCGAGACGCTCGCGCCGTATGGCGACCCGATCGCCCGCGACTACGTCACCTACACGTCGGCGACGGTGATGCTGGAGACCGCCGACCGGCTCACCGAGGAGGGCGAGCCGGCGCCGCAGCAGTTCCGGCTGCTGGCGGGCGCGCTGTCGTCACTCGCGGCGACGGAGCACGACGCCCGGCTGGTGCTCGACGCCTACCTGCTGCGGTCGTTGGCGATCGCCGGCTGGGCGCCGAGCTTCGTGGACTGTGCGCGGTGCGGGGCGCCCGGACCGCACCTGGCGTTCCACGTCGGCTCCGGTGGCGCCGTGTGTCCCTCGTGCCGCACGCCCGGTTCGGCCGCGCCGCAC
The DNA here is from genome assembly GCF_035708005.1 of Segeticoccus sp. NCBI lineage: Bacteria > Bacillati > Actinomycetota > Actinomycetes > Micrococcales > Intrasporangiaceae > Segeticoccus > Segeticoccus sp. The sequence goes on from NZ_DASSTI010000040.1 coordinate 31,303, forward strand.
CGGCTCACCATGGAGCTGCTGGCGGCGCTGCTCAGTGGTGACTGGGCGGTCGCCGATGCCAGCGACCCGGCCCAGCGCCGGGAGGGCAGCGGTCTGGTGTCGGCGTTCCTGCAGTGGCACCTCGAACGCGGTGTGCGATCGTTGCGACTCGTCGACCGCACCTGAGTGTCCCGAGAGCGAGAGAGGTATGACGCCCACGCCCCCCTTCCCCCACCCCAGCGGTGCCCGGCCGCCGCAGATCCCGCGTGAGCTCGTGCCGAACCACGTGGCCATCGTGATGGACGGCAACGGCCGCTGGGCCAACGCCCGGGGGCTGCCGCGGACCAAGGGGCACGAGGCGGGTGAGGCCTCCCTGCTGGACGTGGTTGCCGGCGCGATCGAGATCGGCGTCAAGCACATCTCGGCGTACGCGTTCTCGACCGAGAACTGGAAGCGCTCGCCGGAGGAGGTGCGCTTCCTCATGGGGTTCAACCGGGACGTCATCCGGCGCCGCCGCGACCAGATGCACGCGTGGGGCGTGCGGGTGCGCTGGGCGGGGCGCCGGCCGCGGCTCTGGCGGTCGGTCATCAAGGAGCTCGAGGTCGCCCAGGAGCTCACCAGGGACAACGACGTCCTCACGCTGACGATGTGCGTGAACTACGGCGGCCGGGGCGAGATCGTCGAGGCGACGCGGCAGATCGCCGAGCTGGCGCGGGCGGGCCGGCTGAAGCCGTCCTCGATCGACGAGCGCACGATCGCGAAGTACTTGCACGACCCGACGATGCCCGACGTCGACCTGTTCCTGCGCTCCTCGGGCGAGCAGCGCACCAGCAACTTCCTGCTGTGGCAGTCGGCCTACGCCGAGATGGTCTTCCTCGACCGGCTCTGGCCCGACTTCGACCGCAGGGACCTGTGGGAGGCGTGCGAGATCTTCGCCAAGCGCGACCGGCGGTACGGCGGGGCGCTGCCCAACCCGGTCTGACCGCCCCCGCCCCGACGGGATGATCTAGGATGGCCGGCCATCCCGCGAGATCGGAGGGCGGATGGGCGGCCATGCCATCGAGGTGCGGTCCGACGTGGTGGTCAAGCGCTACCGGTCGTCCGGCCACGACGAGCCCGGGCGCGAGTGGCGGGCCCTGGGGCTGCTCGACGCGTACGCGCCGGGCCTGGCTCCCGCGCCGGTGAGCGCCGATCTGGAGGCCGACCCGCCCGTCGTGGTGATGTCCCGCCTCGGCGGGGAGGCCGTGCGCGGGAAGATCGCCGGCAGGCTGGTGGACGCCCTCGCCGAGGCCGTCACCCGCGTGCAGCACGGCATCCCGCGCCGGGCGCTGGAGCAGGTCCCGCCACGGGCCGGGCACCCGGTTGAGCTGCTGGAGCAGGTACGCGGGTGGGCCGCGCCCGCCGCGCCCCTCGACGGGGATCCCACGATCGCCGAGGCCCTTCGCGCGGCCTCGGCGTGGGTGGCGCGGCCCGGCCTGGAGCGGGTGCTCGCGCGGCCGGGCACCCCGGTGTTCGGCACCGGCGACGGGAACCTGGCCAACTACCTGTGGGACGGGACGCGGGTCCGGGTCGTCGACTTCGAGTACTCCGGGCGCAGCGACCGCGCGTTCGAGCTGGCCGAGATCGGCGAGCACATCGCCGTCTGGGAGAACGACCGGCACGGGATGACCGCCGTGCTGGAACGGCTGGAACTGACCGCCGAGGAGGCCGCCAGGCTGACGGAGTGCCGGCGGCTGATGGCGATGTACTGGCTGCTGCGTACCAAGGGGGAGGTCCGGTCCGAGCAGGCGGTCCGGATGCTGGCCCTGCTGTAGTGCCCCACCGGGAGGGGCGGACGTCCAGCCCTCCCGGAGAGGCGCGATGACAGGAAGATCAGACGACGTCGGCGAGGCGGTCGACCTGTCCGGGGTCGGCGCCGTAGCAGTAGAGCATCACCTCGTCCGCGCCGAGGTCCGCGTACTGGCCGATGGCCCGCCGGATCTCCTCTGGCGTGGTGAGCAGGCCCTCGACCATCCGATCGGCCCGGCCGGTGAACGCGTAATAGGCGCCCATGGCCGTACGGGCGTCCGACACGACCTCCTCAGGGCCGAGCGCGACGTTGACCTGGGTGACGATGCGGGGCGAGCCGGAGCGTCCCGCCTCCTTCCAGAGCCGGTGGACGGTCTCGATGAGGCCGCCCGCCCAGGACGGCGGGGCGGCGGCGAGGAACCCGTCCCCCCAGCGCGCGACCCGCGCGAGCGCGGCCGGCTGGAACCCGCCGAAGAGCAGCTCGGGGCCGCCGAGGCGGGCGGGGAGCGGCCCGACCGGGCCGGCGCCGTCACCGTACGGCTCGCCGGACCACAGCCGCCGCATGACGGCCAGTTGCCCGTCCAGCCGCCGGCCCCGGGTCCTGAGGTCGGTGCCGGCGGCGACGTGGTCGTCCTCGCGGCCCCCGACGCCGATCCCCAGCACCAGCCGGCCGCCGGACATCCGGTCCAGCGTGGCGGCCTGCTTGGCCAGCAGGGCGGGCTCGCGGAGCGGCGCGAGCAGCACCTCCGTCTGTACGCGTACGCGCGTGGTGGCCCCGGCCAGGACCGCCAGGGCGACCAGCGGCTCGGGGTTGTCGTAGACCAGCCGGTCGAGGAGAGCGATGGTGGTGAAGGGGCCGGCATCAGCGCGGCGGGCCCAGTCGAGCAGCGCCGCGGGGTCGCTGATGGGCAGGCCGAGACCGACGTTCATGAAAGTACCTCCGTGAAGGGCATGCGGAATCGATGCCGCCCCTCCAGGACCTCCCGCGACGGGGGAGGCAGGGCTCCCGTTCTGCGGCGCACTTCAGGGGAGCTCCTGATCAGAGTGCCCCCACTCTAGGGGC
>NZ_DASSTI010000041.1:0-44991 GCF_035708005.1 Segeticoccus sp.
GGCTTCGAGTCACCCAAGGAGGGCACGCCAGTCAACTCCGACTGCTATGCCATTCCGGCCAATGCCGCGCACCCCGGCACCGCGATGTTGTTCATCAACTACCTGCTGGAGCCGGAGAACGTCATCAAGAACATGAACTACATCGGCTACCCGATGCCCGTGCACGGCACCGAGTCGGCCTACGACAAGATCGTTGCCAACTTCCCCGAATGCAAGGTCACCCTGAGCGACCTGTCCGACGACCTGTACTTCGACGACGGCAGCACCGCGCAGACCCGCCGCCGCAGCGCCGCCTGGACGCAGATCAAGGTGGGTTGATGGCCGCCTCGACCGGTCCGCCCGCCGGGCGTCCAGATCGGCGCCGCCGCGGCCTGTGGCTCTACACCGCGATGTTGTTGCCGGGGACCGCCTGGATGTCGATCTTCTTCATCTGCGCCCTGGTCATCATGGTGCTGCTCAGCTTCGGGACCACCGATGCACTGGGCAACCCCAGTTTCGGCACGACCACGGAGAACATCTCCGGCATCCTGCACGGCGTCTACTTCAAGGCAATCGTGCGTTCCCTCGGCTACGCCGTGTGCAGTTCGGCCATCTGCCTGATCGTGTCCTATCCCGTCGCCTACGTGATCGCCCGGCACGGCGGTCGCTACAAGCACGCGTTGCTCGGCCTCCTGGTGGCTCCCTTCTTCGCCAACTACCTCATCCGCATGTATGGCTGGCAGACCCTGCTCTCCGACGAGGGGCCGCTGCTCACCTTCCTGCACCACCTCGGGGTCCCGAGCAGTTTCCACCTGATCAACACCCAAGGGGCGGTGATCGCGGGCCTGGCCTACGGCTACGTCATCTTCATGGTGCTGCCCCTCTATGCCTCGCTGGAGCGCATGGACCCCGCCACCATCGAAGCCGGCCGCGACCTCTACGGCTCGGCACTGAAGACCTTCCTGACGGTCACCGTCCCGGCGTCGCGGGGCGGGGCCTACGCCGGGATGGCGCTGGTGTTCCTGCCCTCGGTCGGCGACTTCGTCAGCAACGAGCTGCTCGGCGGACCCAACACGGTCATGGTGGGCAACCTCATCCAGGACAAGTTCTTCGATGGCCAGAACTGGCCCCTCGGCTCGGCCCTGTCGATGGTGCTGATGATCCTGCTGCTGCTGTTCCTGTCGGCATACGTGCGCCACAATGCACGCGAGGCCCGGGAGGCGCGAGAGTGACGACCCAGCTACAACACCGGTCGCTGCGGCAACCGCCCTCCCCGACGGCCCCGCCGCGCGCGAGGGGCCGGCGGCGCGCCAACCGCGTCGAGCGACCCTCCCGAGTCGCCGTGGCCTTCACGGCCCTCTTCTTCGCCGTCCTCTACCTGCCGATCGCCGTCGTCGTGCTGTTCTCCTTCAACAGCTCCAAGTCCCTGGCGGTCTTCCACGGCTTCTCGACGCGGTGGTACCACGCGTTCTTCCAGGACGCCGAGCTCACCGGTTCCGTGGTCACCAGCCTGGAGATCGGCGCCGTGGCCATGATCGGGTCGGTCGTCCTCGGAGTCCTGCTGGGCGTCGGGCTGGTTCGCTCGCGAGCCCGCATCGGCAAGCTGGCCAACGTGATCATGCTGGTGCCGTTGATCACCCCCGAGATCATCACCGGCGTCGCCTCGCTGCTGTTGTTCAAGGCGGTCGACCTGCGGCCGTCGCTGGCGACCGTGATGATCGCCGAGACCACCTTCTCCATCTCCTACGTGACCGTGATCCTGCGCTCGCGGATCGCTGAGGTGAACCCGGAGATCGAGGACGCCGCCATGGACCTGGGCGCGAGCCGCTGGCAGGCCTTCCGGTCGGCCACTCTCCCGCTGCTGTGGCCCACCATCGCCGCCACCGCGCTGCTGGTGTTCACGATGGTCTTCGACGACTTCGTGCTCGCCTTCTTCACCACCGGGGTGACACCGCAACCGATCTCGGTGCGGATCTACTCCGCGATCCGCTTCGGCATCCAGCCCACCATCAACGCCGTGGGCACCCTGATGCTGGGCGGTTCGATCCTGCTGATCGTGCTCGCCCTGGTGCTCCCCCGTCTCTTCGGCCGACGGGGACACGGCCGCAACCTGTTCGGAGGCTGACATGACCGCCCTCGGCACCCCCGTGACCTCCGCCCCCGCGACGACCGAGAGCGCCGTTCGGCTCGTCGGCCTGACCAAGGCCTTCGACGGGACCACCGTGGTCGACGACCTCGACCTGGACATCCGCCGCGGTGAGTTCTTTTCGCTGCTGGGCCCCTCAGGTTGCGGGAAGACCACGACGCTGCGCATGGTCGGCGGATTCACCGCACCCTCCTCCGGTTCGGTGCTGCTGCTCGGCGACGACGTGACCGCGCTGCCCCCGGACCAACGTGACGTGAACACGGTCTTCCAGAGCTACGCCCTCTTCGAGCACCTGTCGGTCTGGGACAACGTCGCCTACGGGCTCAAGCGCCGTCGGGTCCCCCGCAAGGAGATCCGCACCCGGGTCGGCGAGATGCTGGAGATGGTCCAGCTCGACGGGCGCGGCAAGGACCGGCCTCGCGCACTCTCCGGCGGCCAGCAACAGCGCGTCGCGTTGGCCCGGGCGCTGGTCAACCGGCCCTCGGTGCTGCTGCTGGACGAGCCCCTGGGCGCGCTGGACCTGAAGCTGCGCCGGGCCATGCAGGTGGAGCTGAAGCGGATCCAGCGCGAGCTCGGCATCACCTTCGTCTTCGTCACCCACGACCAGGACGAGGCCTTGACGATGTCGGACCGCTTGGCCGTGATGTGCGAGGGTGTCGTCCACCAGGCCGGCACGCCCGAGGACATCTACGAGCACCCCGCCGACCGGTTCGTCGCCGGCTTCATCGGCACCGCCAACCTGGTGACGGGACGCTACGCGAACGGCGCGCTGCGGCTGCCCGGCGGGGTGGCGCTGCGCACCGGCATACTCCCCGGGGCGGTCGAGGGCACCGAGGTGAGCATCACGGTGCGGCCGGAGAAGATCTGGCTCTCCGAGCTCACCGACGACATGGTGCAGACCGACGCCTTCGTCCGCGCCACCGTCTATGGCGGCGCGACCACCACCTACCTCCTCGAGATCGCCCCCGGCGTCGAGCTCTCCGTGCTGGAGCAGAACCTGGACCGCTCGCGCAACGACGAGCGGTGGTCGGACGGCGACCGCGTCCGGATGGGATGGCGCCCCGAGTACTGCCTGGTGGTCACGTGAGCACGCCGATGAGCGCGGACGTGGTGGTGGTCGGTGCCGGACTGGCTGGGCTGGCGGCAGCCCGCGACCTGTCCGACGGTGGAGCCGACGTGCTGGTCGTGGAGGCGCGACCACGCGTGGGCGGCCGCGTCGAACAGGTGAGGCAGCCCGACGGGCGCCTCGTGCAGCTCGGTGGCGAGGTGATCGGCAACTCCCACACCGCCTACCAGCAGCTGGTCGCCGAGCTCGGCCTGAGCCTGGTGCCGTCCTACGTCGCCGAACCCGGCGAGCTGACGTACGCCCTGCACGAGGCCGTCTACGTCGGCTCCTCGCCGCCGTGGTTCTCGGCTGCCGACCACGACAGCATGGCCCGGATCGAGGAACGCTTCGCGGGCCTGGCCGCCACCGTCGATCCCGACGACCCATGGCGCCATCCTGACGCGGCGGCCCTGGACCACACGTCGGTGCGGCAGTGGCTGGTGGCCGAGCAGGCGACCCCCCCGGTGCTCCGAGCCCTCGAGGTGGCCCAGCTGGGCCTGAGCGCCGGCTCCCTGGAACGCACCTCGCTGCTCGCCCTGCTGCGCAAGTGCGCCACCACCGAGAGCCACGGCCTCTATTCGTATGCCGAGTGGGAGAACCTGCGCGTCGCCGAGGGCTCGGCCACGGTGGCCCTCCGGATGGCCGAGGAGCTCGGTGACCGGGTGCGCTGCTCCGCACCGGCGCGGGCGATCAAGGCCTCGGCCGGTGGCTGCTCCGTGCAGCTCGACAGCGGCGAGCTGCTGCACTGCGCAGCGGTGGTCAGCGCGGTGCCGGCCGGCCCGTTCCGGGACATCGAGACCAGCGGCGTCTCCGATGCCCGCCTGGAGTCGCTGCACCGGCAACGGCACGCGCTGGCAGCCAAGTTCGTCGCCGCCTATCCCCGCCCCTTCTGGCGGGACCGCGGCCAGAGTGGGCTCAGCGAGTCCGAGGGGATCCTCGGGTCCTCCTGGCCCCAGGGCGAGGCCGTCCTGTCCACGCTGGTGCCACCGGAACGACTCGCCGCCTACGTCTCGACCGATCCCCGGTTCCGCCGCACCGAAGCCCTGGCCGAGCTCGCCCGGTGGTTCGGGCCGGAGGCGCGCGAGCCGGTGGCGACGTACGAGCGGTTGTGGGGCACCGACCCGTGGACGCAGGGCTACATCACCCAGTGGCGGCCCGGGGACGTCCTCGCCGTCGGACCGCTGCACGGCACCCACGAACCGCCGCTCTACGTCTGCGGATCCGACCAGTGGGTGGCCGGCTACATGGAGGGTGCGGTGCGCACCGGGCGCGCCGCGGCCCGCGCCGCCCTGCAGCACGGGTGAGGCCGATGGACACCACGCGCAGGACCACCAGCGGAAGAGCCGCGACCCGGCGCCCCTTGTCGCAGGACTGGAGCTGACGATGACCGAGACGAGTGCCCCGGAGCGGCACACCCTGCCCGGGCGCGACTACCACGCCCCCGAGGTCTACGAGCTGGACCGCGAGCGGATCTTCTTCCGCTCCTGGATGTATGCCGGGCGCGCCGAACGCCTCGCCAGCAAGGGCCAGTGGATGACGGTCGACCTCGCCGGCGAGAGCATCCTGCTGGTGCGCGGCGAGGACGGGCGGATCCGCGGGTTCTACAACGTGTGCCGCCACCGCGGGACCCGGCTCTGCGAGGAGGGGGAGGGCCGCGCACGGACCTTCCTGCGGTGTCCCTACCACGCGTGGAGCTACCGCTTGGACGGGCAGCTGGCGGTCACCCCGAACATCGAGGAGGACGAGCTCGATCGCAACCAGCTGTCGCTGTGGCCGGTGCACGTGGACACGTGGCAGGGCTTCCTCTTCATCAGCCTGGACCGCGAGCAACCGCCGGAGCTGCGGCAGTGGCTGGCGGCCCAGCACGACGAGCCGGTGGGGCTGGAACGGTTCCGGCTCGACGAACTGCGCATCGGGCACATCAGCGTCACCGAGGTGCAGGCGAATTGGAAGATCGTGGTGGAGAACTACAACGAGTGCCTGCACTGCCCGATCGTCCACCCCGAGCTGGTGCAGCTGATCCCGGCATACCGTCGTGGCTGGGTGGAGGAGGACGGCCGCGCGGACGGCGGGGTGTCCCTCGCCGAGGGCCGCACCAGCGTCGGCGGGGACCCCCGCAGCCGGATCCCGATGCTGCCCGGGATGGGCGAGCACGAAGCCTCCTCCTACTTCGGGGCCATGGTCTTCCCCAACATGTTCCTGGACGTCAGCGGCACCGAGGCACTGGCCACCGGGATCTTCCCGACCGGCCCGACCAGCTGCCGGCTGGTCACCGAGTACCTCTTCCATGCCGAGGCGCTGGCCGACCCCGACTTCGACCCCGGCCCGGTGGTCGAGTTCAACGACCGGGTCACCGCCCAGGACAACGACGTGTGCGAGCGGGTGCAGCGCGGGGTGCGGTCGCGCGCGTTCGACCACGGCGTGTTCCCGGCCAAGGACTCCTACGTCCACGCGTTCGACCAGCGCTACCTGCGCGAGCGGGACGGCGGCTGAACGGCCGGTGGCTCGGGCGCGACCCTGCACGCCCGAGCCACCGGCAGCAACCGTCAGTTCTCCTCGAACGCCTCCGGCGAGGGGCAGGAGCAGATCAGGTGCCGGTCGCCGTAGGCACCGTCGATGCGGCGCACCGGCGGCCAGTACTTCGCGGTCGGCTCGACCCCGGGCGGGAAGGCCGCCGTCAGCCGGTCGTAGGAGTAGGTCCACTCCCCCGCCAGCGAGTGCGCGGTGTGCGGCGCGTGCCGCAGCGCGCTGTCGGCGACGGCCACCTCGCCGTCGGCGACCGCCTGGATCTCCTTGCGGATCGCGATCATCGCGTCGATGAAGCGGTCCAGCTCGGACAGGTCCTCGGACTCGGTCGGCTCGACCATGAACGTCCCGGCCACGGGGAAGGACATCGTCGGTGCGTGGAACCCGTAGTCGATGAGCCGCTTGGCCACGTCGTCGACCGTGACGCCGGTGTCCTTGGTGATCTGGCGCAGGTCGAGGATGCACTCGTGCGCGACCAGGCCGTCGCTGCTGGCGTAGAGCACCGGGTAGTGCTCGCGAAGCCGGGCGGCGATGTAGTTGGCCGAGAGCACCGCCACCTGCGAGGCGCGGGTCAGCCCGGCACCGCCCATCAGCCGGATGTAGGCCCACGAGATCGGCAGGATGCTCGCCGACCCGAACGGCGCACCCGCCACCGGCCCGATGCCCTCGCGGTCCTCCCCCGGCATGAACGGGTGACCGGGCAGGTACACCGCGAGGTGCTCGCGCACCGCGACCGGGCCGACGCCGGGGCCACCGCCGCCGTGCGGGATGCAGAAGGTCTTGTGGAGGTTCAGGTGGGACACGTCCCCGCCGAACCGGCCCGGCTGGGCGGCGCCGATGAGCGCGTTGAGGTTCGCCCCGTCGATGTAGACCTGCCCGCCGGCGTCGTGCACGAGCGCGCAGAGGTCGCTGATGGTGTCCTCGAACACCCCGTGGGTCGAGGGGTAGGTGACCATGATCGCCCCGAGCCGGTCCCTGTTGGCCTCGACCTTGGCCTTCAGGTCGTCCATGTCGATATTGCCGTTGTCACCGTCCGTCTTGACGACGACGACCTTCATGCCGGCCATCACGGCGCTGGCGGCGTTGGTGCCGTGCGCACTGGCCGGGATGATGCACACGTTGCGCTCGTCCTGCCCGTTCGCCTGGTGGTAGGCGCGGATCGCGAGCAGCCCGGACAGCTCGCCCTGCGAGCCGGCGTTGGGCTGCAGCGAGATCTGGGCGTAGCCGGTGATCCGGCACAGCCACTCCGAGAGCTGCGCGATGAGGTCGCGGATGCCCTCGCTCTGGTCGGCCGGGGCGAACGGGTGCAGCTCGGCGAACTCCGGCCAGGTGATGGACTCCATCTCCGTGGTCGCGTTGAGCTTCATCGTGCACGAACCGAGCGGGATCATCCCGCGGTCGAGCGCGTAGTCGCGGCCCGAGAGCAGCCGCAGGTAGCGCAGCAGCTCGGTCTCGCTGTGGTGCTCGTGGAAGACCGGGTGGGTCAGGTAGTCACTGGTGCGCAGCAGCTCCTGCGGCCAGGAGGGTTCGACCGACTGGACGCCTGCAGGCCCGTCCGCGCCGAACGCCGCAGCCACGGCCTGCAGCTGGTCCAGCGTGGTGGTCTCGTCGGTGCTGAGGGAGACCCGGTCGTCGTCGACCTGCCACAGGTTGATCCGCCGCTGCGCTGCCGCGGCCACGACCTCGCCGGCCCGCCCGGGGACGTGCACGGTCAGCGTGTCGAAGAACTGGTCGTTCTCCACCTCCACGCCGGCCGCCCGCAGGGCGTCGGCGAGGGCCACGGCGCTGGCGTGGACGCCGCGCGCGATCCGGCGCAGGCCGTCCGGACCGTGCCACACGGCATACATCGAGGCCATCACGGCGAGCAGCACCTGGGCGGTGCAGATGTTGGAGGTGGCCTTCTCGCGCCGGATGTGCTGCTCGCGCGTCTGCAGCGCGAGGCGGTATGCCGGAGCACCGTCCTCGTCGACGCTCACCCCGACGAGGCGGCCGGGCAGGGTTCGCTCCAGGCCGGCGCGCACGCTCATGTAGCCGGCGTGCGGGCCACCGAAGCCCATCGGCACGCCGAAGCGCTGGCTGGTGCCCACGGCGACGTCGGCGCCCCACTCCCCCGGCGGGGTCAGCAGGGTCAGCGCGAGCAGGTCGGCGGCCGCGGTGACGAGGGCCTTGACCGAGTGCGCCGCCTCGGTCAGCGCGTGGAAGTCGCGGATCTGGCCGTCGGCGCCCGGGTACTGCACCACGACGCCGAAGACGTCGCGGTCACCGGCGGCGGCGCGCAGGCTGGCCTCGTCGGTCACCCCGTCGAGGTCGGCGACGACCACCTCGATGCCGAGCGGCACCGCGCGGGTGCGGACCACGGCGATCGACTGCGGCAGGGTGTGCTGGTCGAGCAGGAGGACGGCGTCCTTGGCGGCCTTGCTGCCGCGGCGCATGAGCGTCATCGCCTCGGCCACGGCGGTGCTCTCGTCGAGCAGCGACGCACCGGCGGTGGTCAGGCCGGTCAGGTCGCTGACCACGGTCTGGAAGTTGAGCAGCGCCTCGAGCCGGCCCTGTGAGATCTCCGGCTGGTAGGGGGTGTAGGCGGTGTACCAGGCGGGGTTCTCCAGCACCTTGCGCTGCACCACCGGCGGCACGTGCGTGCCGTAGTAGCCCAGCCCGATCATCGAGGTGAAGACCTGGTTGCGGCCGGCGAGGGCGCGAAGCTCGGAGAGGACGGCGTGCTCGGAGGGTGCGGCGGGTAGGTCCAGTCGCTCCTCGGTACGGATGTCGGCCGGGATGGCGGCGTCGAGCAGCGCCTCGAGGGAGGGCTGGCCGACCGTCTTGAGCATGGCGGTGACCTCGTCGGGCGAGGGACCGATGTGCCGGGAGACGAAGTCCGGCAGCTCGTCGGAGGTCTCCACCGTGGAAGCATCCTGGGTGCGGACGCTGGTGTCGCTGGACATCAAGGCTCCTGTCGCGGGCGTGTTCGTGACACCTCCCCCTCTGTAGCCGCCAGCACGGCGGTATGCCGTGTGGCCGGCGTCCAGAGTTGCCTCACCCACGCGGTCCTGGCGCCTGAGAGGTTCCGGGGAGTTTGCCCCTTCGGCGCCCCAGTGTGCTGGGGACTCTCCCGCGCAGGGTTGTCAGCCACCCTCGAATCTACCCCATCCGCACAACGGCCGAGCCCCGCGACGGGGCTCGGCCGTGGCAGTGCGGGAGGACGGGTCAGCCGGTGCGGCGGGCCTTGCGCCGGGCGGACAGCTCGTCGTCGGGGTGCTCGGCGGGCGGCTCCCCGGCCCGCTCGCTGGGCAGCGTCGCGAGCTGGCCCTCGACCTCGCGCCAGACGCTGCCGACGGCGATGCCGAAGACGCCCTGTCCGCCGCGGAGCAGGTCGATCACCTCGTCGTCGGAGGTGCACTCGTAGACGCTGGCGCCGTCGCTCATGAGCGTGATGTGGGCCAGGTCGCGCACGCCCCGGTCCTTCAGGGCGGCGACCGCCACCCGGATCTGCTGCAGCGAGACCCCGGTGTCGAGCAGCCGCTTGATGATCTTGAGCACGAGCATGTCGCGGAAGCTGTAGAGCCGCTGCGTGCCCGACCCCGAGGAGTTGCGGACCGAGGGCTCGACGAGGCCGGTGCGGGCCCAGTAGTCGAGCTGACGGTAGGTGACACCGGCCGCCCGGCATGCGGTCGGGCCGCGGTAGCCCACGTCCTCGCGCAGCTCGGGCAGGTCGTCGGTGAACAGCAGACCCTGCGCAGCGACCGGCACGCCCTTGTCCATGCTGGAACTGGCTGCCGTGCGCGCCTCTCCGGTGGAGCTCACACCATCCTCCTGATGTCCGTCCGACGACGTGTCCGGCGGGATCCCCGGCGGGGTCATGGCCGGCACCACACCGGCATGCGCGTCCTCGTTCCGCTGACGCTACGGCGACCATGGGGGGCCGTCAACGACCACCGAGCGGAAGCGGTGCGCGTGTCGCGAGTCACCAAACCACCCCTCAACCTCAACTGGAGGGTCAGATCTGCTCCGTCCCCGTGGGCGGCGGGTCCTCGGGCTTCTCGAAGTCGTCGGCCGACACGTGCTCGAGGAACTCCCGGAACCGCTCCACCTCATCCTCCTCCTCGCCGGCGATGGCCACGCCAGCCTCGTCGAGCAGGCTCTCGGGCGCGAGGATGGGGGTGCCGGTGCGCAGCGCCAACGCGATGGCGTCGGAGGACCGCGAGCTGACCTCGGTGGTCCCGTCGAACACCAGACTGGCGTAGAACACCCCGTCGGTGAGCGAGTCGATCCGCACCTGGGTGAGCTCGTGCCCGAGCTCCTCGATGACGTTCTTGAGCAGGTCGTGCGTCATCGGTCGTGGCGGCTCGACGCCCTGCTGGGCATACGCGATCGCCGTCGCCTCGGGCGCCCCGATCCAGATCGGGAGGTAGCGCTCCCCCGCCCGTTCGCGCAGCAGGACGATCGGGTGGTTGGTGGGCATCTCGACCCGGACGCCCATGACGTCGAGCTCTCTCACGGTTTCCACGGTACCCCTCAGCCCCCCGAGATTCCTGCCCTGACGAGAGCCGCGTGCAGGGCCAGACAGTGGTGCAGGATCTCGCTCGCCTGCTCCTCCCGTGCCGCCCGCCGGCGGGCGCCGAGCGCCTGCTCCACCAGCCCGATCTCGCGGTCCGCGGCGAGTCGGAACGGCCGCAGGTGCCGCGCCTCGATGCCGTATGCCGTGAGCTCACCGGCCGCACGCGCGACGGCGAGTGCCTGGTCGTCGAAGAAGCCGTCTTCGGTGGACTGGACCAGGCCGAACGAGAGCAGGTCGGTGAACGTCGCCTCGTCGACCTCGGCCGCGTCGCGCAGCTCCTCCCGGGTCAGTCGCAGGCCCCGGCTCGGACGCAGCTGCGCGGGTGCCGGCACGTCCGGGTCGACGACCGCGGCGGGCACGCTGGGCCGGTTCGCGGCCTCGGGATCCGGCGGCTGCAGACCACGGTCCATCGCATCGAGCGCCTCGCGGATCACCCGCAGCGGCCAGAACCGGTCGCGCTGTGCCGTGAGGATGTAGCGCAACCGCGCCACGTCGGCGCTGGAGAAGGTCCGGTAGCCCGAGCCGGTGCGCTGCGGCGTCACCAGGCCCTTGGCCTCCAGGAAGCGGATCTTGGAGATCGACAGGTCCGGGAAGTCCGGCTGCAGCAGCGCCAGCACCGCGCCGATCGGCAACCCGCGCTCCTGCGACGTCACCGCAGAACCCTCTCGCGGTTCCTGCGAGGTCACCGGTGGCTGGCGCCGTAGTACACCAACCGGAACTTCCCGATCTGCACCTCGTCACCGGTGCCCAGCACGTGGTCGTCGATCCGCTCGCGGTTGACATAGGTGCCGTTCAGCGAGCCCACGTCGTGGACGGCATACCCCTCACCCTCGCGACGGAAGACGGCGTGCCGGCGGGACACCGTGACGTCGTCGAGGAAGATGTCGCTGTCGGGGTGCCGTCCCGAGCTCACCTCGGCCGCGTCGAGCAGGAAGCGGGCGCCGGTGTTCGGCCCGCGCAGCACGACGAGCAACGCCGTGCCCGGGCGCAGGGCGTCGACCGTCGCCTGGTCGGCAGCGGACAGCCGCGGGCGTTCGACCTCCCGCTGCTCAGCGGCGAGCTCGTCCTCCACCCCGGGCAGCCGGATGGTGGTCGGGTCGAGCCCCGCCTCGTCCTCGGGCCCCCGATTCTGGTCGGTCATGCGTGCACTCCTGCAGTCGGCCGGGCGGCCAGCTCAGTCGAGCTGTGCCCGGTAGGCCTCCACATCCATCAGTCCTTCGAGGGCCGAGGTGTCGGCGAGCTTCACCTCATACATCCAGCCCTCGCCGTAGGGGTCGGTGTTGACCAGCTCGGGGGACGCCTCGAGGCCCTCGTTGACCCCCGTCACCTCCCCGGCCAGCGGCGCGTAGAGGTCGCTGACCGACTTGGTGGACTCCACCTCACCGCACGCGTCCCCGGACTCGACCGAGTCACCGACCGACGGCAGGCTGACGTAGACCACGTCACCCAGCGCGTCCTGGGCGAAGGCGGTGATCCCGATGCGCACGACTCCGTCGTCCAGCTCGCGCACCCACTCGTGCTCCGCCGTGTAGCGCAGGTCCTGCGGGTACTCCAACTCGCTCATCTTCTCCTCGGGCCTTCCTGGCAGCTGCCGTTGGTCGGGCCTGCCCTCGCGTCGTCGACACGCCGGCAGGGTCAGGATGTGCTTGGTGATGCGGAGGGTACCGGGCGAGCGTAACGAGGCTTCGAGGCGGTCTGCAATGCATCGATCTCGACCCGCTTCGACTGGCGGATCGACACCTGCGCGCCGAGCTGGCGCACGGTTTCGCTGACGCCGCCGGGGATGTCCATCGCGGCCGACAGGGTGTGCGGGTCACCGATGACGAGGATGTCGTAGGGCGGGTCGACCGTGACGCCGTCGACCTGCAGCTTGCGCCCCGACATCCCGAACCACGTGCTCGCCACGACCCGTACCGGGCCGATCTGGATCGCCTCGGCGCCCGCGTCCCGCAGCTCCTCCACGGCGTCGAGCACCACCGGTGCGGTGACCCGGTGGTTCCGGTCCTTGATGGTCAGCTGGATGCCCGGCCCCTTGGCAGCCACGGTGCCGGTGAGGATCTGCAGCGACTGCAGCCGCTGCCGCGCAGCGCGCAGGGCAGTCTGGTCGCCCTGCCCCTGCGACA
Source organism: Segeticoccus sp. (assembly GCF_035708005.1). Taxonomy (NCBI): domain Bacteria; kingdom Bacillati; phylum Actinomycetota; class Actinomycetes; order Micrococcales; family Intrasporangiaceae; genus Segeticoccus; species Segeticoccus sp. The sequence continues at coordinate 12,435 of NZ_DASSTI010000041.1, forward strand.
GCTGCTCCTTGGTGCGCTGCAGCTGGTTCAGCTCCTGGTCGAGCTTGGAGGAGCGCTGCGTCACGTCGTCCAGCAGGCTGACCAGGTCGGCCTGCCGCAGTGACTCCAGGCCCTCGGACTGGGTCTGGTGCACCTGCGTGACGATCGCGAAGCCGAGCAGCACCGCCAGGGCCGCGGCGAGCGCGTTCGCCTTGGTCGCCCGCGGGCGGCCCATCCGGATGAGCCGCTGCCAGGCGCTGGGCCGCTTCGGCGGGGGCGGGGTGTCAGGCATGGAACAGGTGCCGTCGGATGGAGGCGACGTTGGAGAAGATCCGCAGCCCGAGCACGACGACGACACCGGTGGACAGCTGCGACCCCACGCCGAGCTGGTCGCCGAGGAAGACGATGAGCGCCGCGACGACGACGTTGGACAGGAACGAGATCACGAAGACCTTGTCGTTGAAGATGCCGTCGAGCACGGCGCGCACCGCCCCGAAGACCGCGTCGAGGGCCGCGATGACCGCGATCGGCAGGTAGGGCTGCAGCCACAGCGGCACGTCCGGGTGCAGCAGCAGCCCGATGAGCATGCCGGCCAGCAGTCCAAGGGCGGGGATCATGGCTGTTCCTCCGAAGGGGAGCCGCCGCTGGGCGCAGCCGGCGCCGACGTGTCAGGGGTCGCGAGACGGGTCCGCACCGAGGAGGCTCCGGGCACCGTCAGGTGGTCCTGGACGACGAGGTTGGCACGGATGTGGAACTGCTGTTGCAAGGCGCGCAGGTAGGCTCCTCCCTCTCCCCGCTGGAACGCGGCCGGCATGGTGTCCGGGTCGCCGATGGCCGTGATGACGTAGGGCCTCGTGAGCGGACGGTAGTCCACGAGGATCGCCTGGCCGGCGAAGCGGATCGCGGACTGGGCGGTGAGGCGCTGGCCGCCGACCGAGATCGCCTCGGCGCCGGACTCCCAAAGGCTGTTGACGAGGAACTGCAGGTCGCGGGAGGTCACCCGGCCGTCCCCGGTCTGGGCGCTGGTGCGCGGGTTGGCGTCGCCGTCCGCGGCGCCCGCCTCCTGTGCCGCGTCGTCCACCGTCAGCTGCAGCCCCGGGCCGGCCGCGGGCACGGTCCCGGCAGCGAACTCGGCGGCCTGCACCCGGCTGGCCACGGTCTGTCCGGTGCCGGCGAGGGCCCGGCTCTGCAGCCGGTCGATCTGTGTGCGCAGGTCGGCCACCTGTCGGGCCCGGTGGTCCCCGGTCGCCTGGCGGCTGCGGATCTGGGAGATGAGGTCGGCCCGCGCCTTGGTCGCCGCCGTCGCCGGGACGCGCAGGGTGAGCGCGGCGGTGACCAGCAGGAAGCCGATGACGATGGCCGCGATGATCAGCAGCGGCGTGCGGAAGCCGGTCGAGGCGGGCAGCCCGGCCGCTCGGCGACGGTCGGCCTCCTCCGCGTAGGACGGGTCGAGGGGACGCTCCATCACTTCGGTGATGAGCGCCATCGACGCGGCCACCGCGCGGGGCTGCTGCGGCCGGGGGGCCTGGTCGGTCACGGCCGACCGCCCTCCACCCCGGTCACCGCCGGGTGACCGCCGCGGGCGAGGCGAAGGTACTGCACGGCATACATGCCGCCGGCGACCCAGTAGAGGACCATGCCCCACCAGGCGAAGGCCCACCCGAGCGGCACCGTCACGGAAGCGGTCGCGGAGCTGACCTGGGCGAGCAGCAGCAGCGGGAAGGCGTAGAGCAGGGCGAAGGTTGCCGACTTGCCGACGAAGTTCACGGGGAGGCCGACGTAGCCGTGGCGGCGCACGCCGACCATCACCAGGGCACCGAACGCCTCTCGCGCGAGCAGGACGACCACCACCCACCACGGGATGACGTCGCGCCAGGCGAGGCCCAGCAGGGTGGACAAGATGTAGAGCCGGTCGGCGACCGGGTCGAGCAGCTGGCCGAGCCGGGACTCCAGCCCGAAGTGGCGGGCGATCTTGCCGTCGAGGTAGTCGCTCACCCCGGACAGGCCGAGCACCACCAGCGCCCAGGCGTCGTGGCGGGCGAGGATGAGCCACAGGAAGACCGGCACCCCCAGCAGGCGGGCCATCGAGATCATGTTGGGGACGGTCCACATCCGGTTGCTGACCTGATCCCTCACGTGATCCCTCACGACGGAAAGCCTATGCGGGAGCGGTGCCGGGACGGATACGGGCCGCCTCCGACGCGCGGAGGCGGCCCGTCTGCCAGATCGGCCACACCGTCGGGACGACAGGATTTGAACCTGCGACCCCTTGACCCCCAGTCAAGTGCGCTACCAAGCTGCGCCACGTCCCGGGAAGCCCTGAACTGAGCGGTAGAAACTGTAACGCACCCGAGGGAGAGGATGACAACGTGCCGGACACACCACGCCAGATGCTCGCCGCCTGCATCGACCGGCCCGGGCCCGCCGAGTCGATCGCGCTCCGCCGGATCCCCGTGCCGGTGCCGGGCGGGGACGAGGTGCTGGTGCGGGTCGGGCAGGTGACGGTGGACCCGGTGGACACCTACGTGCGCAGTGGCCGCTACCCGACCCCGCTGCCCTCGCCGTTCGTCATCGGCCGCGACCTGGTCGGCACGGCGGAGGCGGCCGGCACGCAGGACAGCGGGTTCGCACCCGGTGACCGGGTCTGGTGCAACAGCCTCGGGCACGAGGGCCGCCAGGGCTCGTTCGCGGAGTATGCCGTCGTCCCCCGGGACCGGCTCTACCACCTTCCCGAGGGGGTCGACCCGGCCACGGCCGTCGCGGTCGCGCACCTGGCGGCGACGGCCTACCTCGGGTGGTTCGTGCACGCGCGGCTGCGGCCGGGCGAGACCGTCTTCGTCGGGGGCGCGGCCGGCAACATCGGCACGGCGGCGGTCCAGCTCGCCACCGCGGCCGGGGCTCGGGTGGTCGCCACCGCCAAGCCGGCCGACCACGACCGGTGCCGCCGGGCGGGGGCCGACGTCGTGCTCGACTACCACGACGAGCAGCTGGCCGACGCAGTGGCGCAGGCCGCTCCCGACGGAGTGGACGTCCTGTGGGAGACCTCCGGCCACCACGACCCCGACCTCGTCGCAGCGGTCCTCGTGCCCGGCGGCCGGGTGCTCGTGACGGCCGCGGCGGACCCGACGTCGGCCGCGGCGTGGGCGAGCAGCTACACCAAGGACGTCGCCACGCTCGGCTTCGTGATGAGCCGGGCCCGGGTGGAGGACCTGGCGGCAGCCGCCGACCTGATCAACACGATGCTGGCCGACGGCCGGCTGACCGCACGCATCACCGAGCGGGGGCACCTGGCGGAGGCGGCCGGCATACATGCGCGGTTGGAGGCGGGGCAGCTCTCCGGTCGCGCCGTCCTCGAGGTGCCGTGAGCGGTCAGCGCCGCCGCTTCTCGCGCACCCGCACGGACAGCTCGATGGGCGTGCCGGCGAAGCCGAACTCCTCCCGCAGCCGCCGCTCCAGGAAGCGCCGGTAGCCGGCCTCGAGGAAGCCGCTGGCGAACACGACGAAGCGCGGCGGGCGGGTCGAGGCCTGCGTCGCGAAGAGGATGCGCGGCTGCTTGCCGCCGCGGACCGGGTGCGGGTGGGCGGCCACGACCTCACCGAGGAAGGCGTTGAGGCGGCCGGTGGGGATGCGGCTGTCCCACGACTCCAGGGCGGTCTCGAGCGCGGGCACCAGCCGGTCGACGTGCCGGCCCGTGCGCGCGGACAGGTTCACGCGAGGGGCCCACGGGACCTGCACCAGGTCCTTCTCGATCTCCCGCTCGAGGTAGTAGCGGCGCTCCTCGTCGGTGAGGTCCCACTTGTTGTAGGCGATGACGAGCGCCCGGCCGGCGTCGATGACCTGCTGGATGACGCGTACGTCCTGCTCGGTGATGGGCGTGCCGGCGTCGACGAGCACGACCGCGACCTCGGCCTTCTCCAGGGCCGTCTGGGTGCGCAGGGAGGCATAGAAGTCCGCCCCGCGGGTCTGGTGCACGCGGCGCCGGATGCCGGCCGTGTCGACGAAGCACCAGGTGCGCCCGCCGAGCTCGACCAGCTCGTCGACCGGGTCCCGGGTGGTGCCCGCGACCTCGTCGACGACGACCCGGTCACTGCCGGCGAGCCGGTTGAGCAGGCTGGACTTGCCGACGTTGGGCCGGCCGAGCAGGGCGACCCGCCGCGGTCCGCCGGTCCCACCGAGGCCACCGGTCGCCGAGTGCTCCGGGAGCACCTCGAGCACCGCGTCGAGCACGTCCCCGCTCCCCCGGCCGTGCAACGCCGAGACCGGCCACGGCTGGCCGAGGCCGAGGGACCACAGCATGGCGGCGTCGGCCTCGGAGCGGGCGTCGTCGACCTTGTTGGCGACCAGCACGACCGGCTTGCCGGCGCGGCGCAGCAGCTTGACGACGGCCTCGTCGGTGTCCGTGGCGCCCACGGTGGCGTCCACGACGAACAGCACGACGTCGGCGAGCTCGACCGCGACCTCGGCCTGCTCGGCGACCCGCAGGTGGATGCCCGCCGCGTCGACCTCCCAGCCGCCGGTGTCCAGCAGGGTGAACCGGCGCCCGGACCACTCGGCCTCGTAGGCCACCCGGTCGCGGGTCACGCCCGGGACGTCCTCGACGACGGCTTCCCGCCGGCCGAGGACGCGGTTGACCAGGGTGGACTTGCCGACGTTGGGCCGGCCGACGACCGCCACCACGGGCAGGGGTGCACCCTCGGCGCCGGTCAGCGGCTCCTCGTCACCGCGGTCGATGAGGGCCCGGTCCTCCTCGCTCAGCTCGACGTCGGCCAGGCCGGCGCGCAGGGCCCGCTCGACGGCGGCGTCCTCGACCTGGTGGCCGCCGGCATCGTCCGCTGAGTGCTCGCTCACGTCAGGCATTCTCGACCACCTTCAGCACGGCCTCGATCGACTGGTCCAGGTCCAGGTCGGAGGTGTCGACCGTGACCACCCCCGGCGCGGCCTGCAGGAACTGCGAGACCGTCGAGTCGTCCCGGTCACGCCGGGTGATCTGGTCGCGGGTGGCGGCCACGGCCGTCTGGCCGGCGTGGCCGTGCAGCTCCCGGGCCCGGCGCGCGAGCCGGGCGTTCTCGTCGGCCACCAGCAGGATCCGCACGTCGGCGTCGGGTGCGACCACGGTGGTGATGTCCCGGCCCTCGGCGACCACACCCGGCCCGTGTGCCGCGGCGTCCCGCATGATGGCCCGCTGCCGGGCACACAGCTCGGTCCGCACCGCCGGCACGGTCGCCACCCTGGACACCACCGAGGAGATCTCGGTGGTGCGGATGGGACCGTCGACGAGGGTGTCGGCGACCTGCACCGACGGGGCCTCGGGGTCGGTCCCCATCCGCAGCGGCAGCTCGCGGGCCGCCGCCGCGACGGCGTCGGGGTCGTCGAGGTCGATCTTCTGCTCCAGGCACCACCAGGTCAGGGCGCGGTACATGGCACCGGTGTCGAGGTAGGCCAGGCCGAGACGCGTGGCCACGGCCCGGGACACCGTGGACTTGCCCGAGCCCGAGGGGCCGTCGATCGCGATGGTCAGAGGGGTTCGGGAGGCGGTCACCCGGCCGATGCTATCCGCGCAGCACGGGCGCTCGTGCACCCGGCGGTGCGCCCCGCCGCTGGTGGCATCACCGGGCTCAGCCCGGAGGGTGGACCCGCCAGCCCTTGTCGGTGAGGACCTGCTGCAGCCGCTCCACCGCGGAGGGCAGCACGGCGAGCTCGGCCAGCCCGACCGGCTGGCCGATCCCGTGCTCGAGGTGCAGGTCCTCCAGGTTGATCCCCGCCACGCCCATGTCCTGGAACAGCCGGCCGAGCGCGCCGGGCTCATCGGGGACCAGGACGACGACCGAGCCGTACGCGGTCGGTGCCGCGCCGTGCTTGCCCGGGATGCGGGCGTGACCGGCGTTGCCCCGGGCCACCGCCCGGGCGAGCACACCACGGGGCGCACCGTCACGGGACGCCTCCTGTCGCGGCGCTGCCGTCTCGGCGAGCAGCGTGCGCAGCGCCGACCGCACCTCCTCGAGATCTGCGGCGAGGGCGTCGAGGACCGGCAGGACGGCGTCGGCGTTGCCGGTGAGGATCTGGGTCCACAGCAGCGGGTCGCTCGCGGCGATCCGGGTCACGTCGCGGAGTCCCTGCCCGGAGAGGGACACCGCCGGGTCGGGCAGGTCCCGGAGCCGCCCGGCCACCAGGCTGGCGGCGACCTGGGGCGCGTGGGATACCACCGCCACCGCCCGGTCGTGCTCCTCCGGCGACATCGTCACGGGCGCCGCGCCGGCGAGGGCGGCGGTGGCGCGGACCAGCTCGGTCGCCTCCGGCACCGCCTGCGGACCGGGGCAGACCACCCAGCTGCGTCCCTCGAAGAGGTCCGCCTGGGCGGCGACCGCCCCTGAGCGTTCGCGGCCGGCCATGGGGTGGGAGCCGACATACCGCACCAGCTGGCCGCTGCGCCGTGGGCCGACGGCCGACCGGACCGCGGCGAGCACGGACGTCTTGACCGACGCCACGTCGGTGACCACCGCGTCCGGCCAGCGGGTGAGCGCCCCGACGACCACCGTCGCGGCGACGTCGGGCGGCGCCGCCACCACCACGAGGTCGGGCGGTGGGTCGTCGTCCACGCCGACCCGGCCGGCGCCGAGGTCCCGTGCGAGGGCGACCGCGGTCGGCGAGGGGTCCTCGAGCACCACGTCGACCCCGCGGCGCCCCAGCGCCAGCCCCAGACTGGCGCCGATCAGGCCGGTGCCGATGACCCGGACCACCCCGGGCGCCCCCCGCTGCTCGCTCACTGGGCCAGGTCGCGCCGCAGCGCCGCCGCGCCCCGCAGGTAGACGTGGGTGATCTCCCCGCGCGCCAGCGGCGTCATGACGTGGGCCATGAGCCGCACGACCCGCGGCATCGCCCCGGTCACGTCCATCTCCTGGGTACACATCAGCGGCACGTCGCCCATCCCGAGCTCGCGGGCCGCCACCGCGGGGAACTCACTGTGCAGGTCGGGGGTGACGGTGAACCAGACGGAGATGAGGTCCTCGAGGCCGAGGTGGTTGGACTCCAGCACGGTGGTCACCAGCTCACGGGTGGACGCGAGCAGGTGCTCGCGCTCGTCCATGTCGAGCTGGATGGCGCCACGGATGGCCCGCACAGCGGGACGACGACCGTCCTCCCCCGTCACAGCCCCGCCGCCTCGTAGAGCGCCGAGACCTCCCGGCGGTTCAGCGGGCGCATCCGGCCGGGCTTGAGGTCGCCGAGCCGCACCGGCCCCACGTCGGTGCGCACGAGTCGGAGCACCGGGTGGCCGACGGCCTCGAGCAGCCGGCGCACGACGTGCTTGCGCCCCTCGTGGAGGACGACCTCGACGAGGGCCTGGCCGGGTTGGGAGTCCACGACACGGAAGGAGTCCACCTGCACCGGGCCGTCCTCCAGCTCGATGCCGGCGCGCAGCCGCCGCCCCAGGTCCTTGGGGATGGGTCCGGGCACCTGCGCCAGGTAGGTCTTGGTCACGCCGTATGCCGGGTGCTGCAGTCGGTGCGCGAGGGTGCCGTCGTTGGTCAGCAGCAGCAGCCCCTCGGTGTCGGCGTCGAGCCGGCCGACGTGGAACAGCCGCTCGCGGCGGTTCTCGACGTAGTCGCCGATGGACGCGCGGCCCAGATCGTCGCTCATCGTCGAGACGACCCCGGCCGGCTTGTTGAACGCCAGGTAGGTCCGGGTGTCGTCCACCTGGACCCGGGTGCCGTCCACGTGGACGCTCTGCCGGGTGGGGTCCACCCGCACCCCGAGCTCGGTGACCACGTGCCCGTCGACCGACACCCGCCCCTCGGTCATCAGCCGTTCGCAGGCGCGGCGGCTGCCGACCCCGGCGGCCGCGAGCAGCTTCTGCAGGCGCACCCCGTCGGGGTCGTGCACGTCGACCGGGGCGTCACCGCCACGGGTCCCGCTGCGGCGGGTCATCGAGCTCCCTCCTCGTTGATGGGGGTACCACCGGCGTGCGGTGGGTCGTCCAGGGCGTCCAGCTCGGGCAGGTACGGCGCGAGGGCCGGCAGCTCGGACAGGTCCGAGAGGCCCAGCCGCTGCAGGAAGTAGGTGGTCGTGCCGTAGAGGGTGGCGCCGCTCTCCTCGTCCTGGCCGGCCTCCTCGATCAGGCCGCGGGTCAGCAAGGTGCGCACCACCCCGTCGACGTTCACGCCCCGCACGGCGCTGACGCGCGAGCGCGACACCGGCTGGCGGTAGGCGATGACCGCGAGGGTCTCCAACGAGGCCTGGGTGAGCTTGGCCTGCTGACCGTCGAGGAGGAACTTCTCGACCACCGGCGCGTAGTCCGCCCTGCTGTAGACCCGCCAGCCGCCGGCCACCTGCCGCACCGTGAAGCCGCGCTCATCCCGCTCGCACTCCTGGGCGAGGGCGTCCAGGTGGCTCCGCACCTCGTCCACGGGCAGCTCCAGCACCGAGGCCAGAGCCACCTCCTCGACCGGCTCGTCGACCACCATCAGGACGGCCTCGATGGCGCTGCGGGCCCCGCCGGGCACGCTCGTGACGTCGAAGCGCTCCTCGGCCTCCTCGTCCGTGGCCTCGGCCTCCTCGGCCGGCGGCTCCGGGATCGACGGGGCCTCCTCGACCGCCTGTTCGGTCTCCTGCTCTGTCACGCGTCCTCGCTTCGCTGCTCGCTCTGTGCCGTCTCGTCGCCCTCGTCGAACTCGTCGCCCACCTGCACGTCGCCCTCGTCCTCACCGGTCCACTGCACGGTGAGCTCGCCGAGCGCCTCCTCCTGCTCGAAGGTGATCGCCGCCTCGCGGTAGAGCTCGAGCAGCGCGAGGAAGCGGGCGACGATCACGAGCGTCCCGTCGGCTCCCGCGACCAGGTCGCGGAAGGAGCAGCGGCGCTCGCGGCGGAGTCGGCCCACGACGATGGCCGCCTGCTCCCGGACGCTGACCTGCGGTGCGTGCAGGTGGTCGACGCCGACCGTGGGCACCGGCTTCGGCGTGAGAGCCCGTGCAGCGATCATCGCCAGCTGGTCCGGGGTCACGCCCATGACCAGCTCCGGCAGCAGCCCGGCGAAGCGCTCCTCCAACCCGGCCTGGCGCGGCGTCATGCGCCCGGCGGTGGCCATGCGATCGGCGAACACCTCGGCGACCCGCTTGAAGGCGCGGTACTGCAGCAGGCGGGCGAACAGCAGGTCGCGGGCCTCGATGAGGGCGAGGTCCTCCTCGTCCTGCGGGCTCAGCTGCGGCAGCAGGCGGGACGCCTTGAGGTCGAGGAGGGTGGCGGCCACGAGCAGGAACTCCGAGGCCTGCGACAGGTCCCAGTCGCTGTCGGCCGCCTGCGCGGCGCGGATGTGGGCGATGAACTCGTCGGTCACCTTGGCCAAGGCGATCTCGGTGATGTCCAGCTTGTGCTTGGAGATCAGCCCCAGCAGCAGGTCGAACGGCCCGGAGAAGACGTCGAGGTGCACCTCGAACGGCGCGGAGGCGGCCCGGCGGGTCAGAACGCCACCGGGCACCTCGGGGGCGGCGTCCTCGACGGCGTGCAGCTGTTCGGTCGCCATGGCCCGTCAGGACCCGTCCACGTGGCTCAGGCCGCCCCGCCGCGGGCGATCAGCTCACGGGCCAGCTGCCGGTAGGCCTCGGCGGCACCGTGCGTGGAGGCGTAGGAGGTGATCGGCTCGGCGGCCAGCGTCGCGTCCGGGAACTTCACGGTCCGGCTGATGACCGTGTGGAACACCTGGTCGCCGAAGTGGTCGACCACGCTGCGGACGACCTCCTTGCTGTGCAGCGTCCGGCCGTCGTACATCGTGGCGAGGATGCCGTCCATGTGCAGCCCCGGGTTGAGCCGGTCGGTGATCTTGTCGATCGTGTCGATCAGCAGGGCCACCCCGCGCATCGCGAAGAACTCGCACTCGAGCGGGATGATCACGCCGTGCGCAGCGGTGAGGGCGTTGACCGTCAGCAGGCCGAGGGAGGGCTGGCAGTCGATCAGGATGACGTCGTAGTCCTCCAGGACCGGACGCAGCACCCGGGAGAGGATCTGCTCGCGCGCCACCTCGCCGACCAGCTGCACCTCGGCCGCGGACAGGTCGATGTTCGCCGGCACCAGGTCGAGGTTCTCGGTTCGGGTGCGCTGCACGATGTCGCGGATGTCGTGGCCGCGCTCCACCAACAGGTTGTAGATGGTGGTCTCGAGCTCGTGGGTGCGGATGCCCAAGCCGACCGAGAGGGCCCCCTGCGGGTCGAAGTCGACGAGCAGCACCTTGCGGCCGTACTCGGCGAGCGCCGCCCCGAGGTTGATCGTGCTGGTGGTCTTGCCGACGCCGCCCTTCTGGTTGCACATGGCGATGACCCGGGCCGGGCCGTGGCCGCGCAGCGGGGGCGGCTCGGGGAAGTCGGGCAGGGGACGGCCGGTCGGCCCGAGCTGGCCGGCTCCGGCGGTCTCGGTCCCGGGCAGGTGGGCGTAGCCGTGGGCGCGCGGCTCGTCGTCGACGAGTCCGGAACGCGGAGTCTCGGACCGGGGGGTCTCGGAGCGCGGAGTATCGGAGCGGGGGGTCTCGGGGGCCTGGTCCGGGGTGTCCTCGACCGGACTCGTCACCTCGGAACGGACGGGCTGTGTCACTCCCAGTGCCTCCCTCACGTCGGTCAGGCCTCACGCCGATCGCGTCCGACCCTAACCGCGGCGTCGACGGGCCATCAAGGCGGCCCACCGAGTGGACAGCCCAGCGCGGTGAGGGCAGCGCGTCGGCACTTACCGCGCGCGGGGGTGGGCCTGTGCGAACACCTCGCGCAGCTGCTGCACCGTGACGAGCGTGTAGATCTGGGTGGTGGTCACCGACGCGTGGCCGAGCAGCTCCTGCACGACCCGCACGTCGGCGCCGCCGTCGAGCAGGTGCGTCGCGAACGAGTGGCGCAACGTGTGCGGGCTGACGTGGGCACTCAGGCCGGCCCGCTCGGCCGCCTGCTGGATGATGGTCCACGCGCTCTGCCGGGACAGCCGGCCTCCCCGCTGGTTGAGGAACAGCGCCGAGGTGCCCTTCCCCTTGGCTGCCAGGGTGGGGCGCGCCCGCACCAGGTAGGCCGCCACGGCTTCGCGCGCGTAGCGACCGAGCGGCACCACCCGCTGCTTGTCGCCCTTGCCGTGCAGCCGGACCGCTCGCTCGCCGTCGACATCGACGTCGTCGACGTCCAACCCGACGGCCTCGCTGACGCGCGCGCCCACGGCATACAGCAGCTCGAGCAGCGCGCGGTCGCGCAGCGAGGCGGGCGTGTCCCCGACCGAGGCGGCCTGCAGCAGCCGCTCGACCTGGTCGACGCTGATCGCCTTGGGCAGCCGTCGGGCGCCGCGCGCGGGGGCGACGCCCCCGGCCGGGTCAGTGGTGGTCACCCCCTCGCGCACGAGGAAGCGGTGCAGGCCGCGCGCCGCAACGAGGGTGCGGGTCGCCGAGGAGGTGGCGAGGGGCGGATGGCCGTCGCCCCCTTCGCGCAGGGAGGCCAGGAAGTCGGTGACGTCGCGCTCGCCAACCCGGTCGGGGTCGCGGACTCCTCGTGCGGCCAGGAACTCCCGGTAGCGGCGCAGGTCGCGCCGGTAGGCGGCGAGGGTGTGCGCCGAGGCGCCCCGCTCCACCCGCAGGTGGTCGAGCCAGCCACTGATCGCCACGTCCATCGGGGTGGTCGCGCGCCGCGCCCGCGTGGTCGTCTCCGTCGTCGCCATGACCCGCCCATCATGGTCGACATGAGCCTGTATGCCGTCACACCCGCCCGTCGTGTCCGCCAGCTGGGTGCCGACCTGCTCGTACTCGCCTGGGTGGTGCTCTGGTGCCTGCTCGGCTGGTGGGTCCACGCGGCGGTGGTGACGTTGCGTGGACCCGCCGACCAACTGCTGCACGCCGGCACCGAGTTCCACGACGGCATGAGCCGCACCGGCCACGCGCTCGGCCGGCTACCGGTGGTCGGCGACCAGCTCGGGCCCGCGCTGGACAAGGCGGCCGCGAGCGGCGGGTCGCTGGCCCAGGCCGGGCACGGGCTGTCCGACGGGGTGGGCCGGCTGGCGCTGGTGCTCGCGTTGCTGACCGCCGTGGTGCCGATCCTGCTGGTCCTGCTGCCCTGGCTGTCGCTGCGACTGCGGTTCGCGCTGCGCTCCCGGACGGCACAGCGGGAGCTCGCCGCGGGAGCGGGACCGGAGCTGTTCGCGCTGCGGGCGCTGGCCCGCCAACCGGTGGACCGGCTCCGCGCGGTCAGCGCGGACCCCGCGGGGGACTGGAGGCGCGGCGAGCCGGGGGTGGTGCGGGCCCTGGCCGACCTGGAGCTCGCCGACCTGGGGGTGCTCAGGACAGGGCGTCGGCCAGGCTGACCTGATCCATCCCGTGGGCCTCAGCGACCGGCGGGTAGACCACGGCCCCGTCGTGCACGTTCAGCCCGCGGGCCAGGGCCTCGTCGGCGCGCAGCGCCTCCCGCCAGCCGCGGGAGGCGAGCTCCACGGCATACGGCAGGGTCACGTTGGTGAGCGCGTAGGTGGAGGTGTGCGGCACCGCTCCGGGCATGTTCGCGACGCAGTAGAAGACGCAGTCGTGGACCCGGTAGGTCGGGTCGGCGTGGGTGGTGGGCCGGGAGTCCTCGAAGCAGCCGCCCTGGTCGATGGCGATGTCGACGAGCACACTGCCGGGGCGCATCCGGGACACCTGCTCGTTGCTGACCAGGCGCGGCGCGCGGGCGCCCGGAACGAGGACGGCACCGATCACCAGGTCGGCGTCGGCGATGGCCCGGTCCACCTCGTAGGCGTTGGAGGCGACCGTCTGCAGGTGCCCCTGGTAGATCGCGTCGGCGTGCCGCAGCTTGGCGATGTCCTTGTCGAGCAGCAGCACCTCGGCCTGCATCCCGAGGGCGATGGCGGCGGCGTTCATCCCCGAGACCCCGGCGCCGAGGACGACGACCTTGGCGGCATAGACGCCGGAGACCCCGCCGAGCAGGATCCCCCGGCCGCCGCCCGCCCGCATCAGCGCCGCGGCGCCCACCTGCGGGGCCAGCCGGCCGGCGACCTCGCTCATCGGCGCGAGCAGGGGCAGGCTGCGGTCGGCCAGCTCGACCGTCTCGTAGGCGATCGCGGTCACCCCGCGGTCGACGAGCTCACGGGTGAGCCGCTCGTCGGCGGCGAGGTGCAGGTAGGTGAACAGCACCTGACCGGCCCGCATCCGGTCGTACTCCTCCGGGACCGGCTCCTTGACCTTGAGCACCAGCTCGGCGTCCGCCCACACCTCGTTGGCGTTGCCCCGCACCCGGGCGCCGGCGGCCGCGTAGTCCTCGTCGGCGATCGCCGATCCGGAGCCGGCGCCGGACTCCACGACCACCTGGTGGCCGGCCGTCACGAGCTCGTGGACTCCGGCCGGGGTGATCGCCACCCGGAACTCCCCCGGCTTGACCTCCCGCGGAACACCGATCCTCACGTCACCGGAGTGTAGGGCCGCGGGAGGTGCCCGCACCGGCCGAAATGCCCTCACCCGGGCGCGGAGGGTACTGTCGGTGTCAAGAGGACGGGGCACGAGCAGGAAGAGGACGAGCACTGAGCCGGTCACACAAAGCCGCATGCGCGTTGCTGCTCCTGGGCTTCTGCTACGTCACCGTGGACGTCCTGTTCCTCCACGGCCCACTGCGTCACTTCGACCACGTCCTCTACGGCAAGCTGTTGCTGCACGACGACCACAACTTCCGCTGGTGGGCCTCGAAGATCATCGGCGAGGTCGGCAACGAGTACCTCCTGCTGCCGGCTCTGGGGATCGTCACCCTCGTCGCGAGCTGGCGGACGCGGTCGGTCCGGCCGATGGTGATCAGCTTCTGCGTCGGCGCCTCGCTCGGCATCCTCGTGCCGGCCGTCAAGATCGTCACCGGGCGCACCAAACCGCTGCAGCCCGGGCACGACAGTGTCTTCGCCGGGGGCACCACCTACCCCTCCGGGCACGTGGTCAACTCGATCCTCCTCATGGGGCTGGCGCTCGAGCTGCTGGTGCTGGCCTGGCCCGCGCTGCAACGGTGGCTGGGCGTGCGGGTGCGCCGCTGGCTCGTCGTCCTCAGCGGAGCCATGTCCGGGGCCGGCACGCTCGGCCTGAGCTACCACTGGTTCACCGACGTGCTCGCCGGGTGGCTGCTCGGCGCCGCGATGTTCGTCGTCCTGATCGGCCTCGACGTGTTCGCGCCCCTGCACGCCAAACTGGGGGACCGGGAGCAGCCCCGCCCGGGGGCGGCCTCCGCTCAGTCCTCGCGCGTGCCCTCCGACGCCTGAGCGGCCGCCGCGCGCACGACCGGGCGCAGGTCCGCCGGGTCCGCCGGCGTCCACTGGCCGGCATCCGCGGCCACCTGCTCGCCGCTGCGGATGTCCTTGACCTGGTCGGCCTCCTCGCCGCCGGGGAACCACACGAACGGGATGCCGCGGCGCTCGGCGAAGCGGATCTGCTTGCCGAGCTTGGCGGCGGTCGGTGACACCAGGCTGGCCAGGCCACGCGCCCGCAGCGCCGCGGCGATCCGCATGCTCTCGGTGCGGTGCTCCTCGTCCATCACTGCCACGAGCACGGCCGTCGGCGTCGGTCGGGAGGTGGTGACGGCCCCGTCCGCGATGAGCTTGCCGAGCAGGCGGGAGACGCCGATCGAGATGCCGACGCCCGGGTAGGTGCGCTTGCCGTCGCTGGCGAGCGCGTCGTAGCGGCCCCCCGAGCAGATGGAACCGAAGTCCTCGGCGCCGAGCAGCTGCGTCTCGTAGACGGTGCCGGTGTAGTAGTCCAGCCCGCGGGCGACCCGCAGGTCGGCCACGAGCAGCCCCGGCGCGAGCTGCGCGGCGCCGTCGACGACCGCGGTGAGCTCGGCCAGCCCCTGCTCCAACGTCGGGTGGGACACGCCCAGGTCGCGCACCCGGTCGGCGAAGGAGGTGTCCGGCGTGCGGATCTCGGCCAGCGCCAGGCAGGTGTTGGCCTGCTCCTTGGTGGCGCCGGCATCGACGAGCATCTCGCGGATGGCGTCGGGGCCGACCTTGTCCAGCTTGTCGACGATGCGCAGCACCGTCTTGACGTCGTCCAGGCCGAGCCCGCGGTAGAGCCCCTCGGGGATCTTGCGGTTGTTGACCTGGATCCGGAAGGGGCCGACCGGCAGCCGGCTGAAGGCGTCGGCCACCACCAGTGGCACCTCGACCTCGTAGTGGAACGGCAGCTCCCCCACGTCGACGATGTCGATGTCGGCCTGGGTGAACTCGCGGTAGCGGCCGGCCTGTGGGCGCTCGCCCCGCCAGACCCGCTGGATCTGGTAGCGCCGGAACGGGAACTGCAGCTTGCCGGAGTTCTCGAGCACGTAGCGGGCGAATGGCACGGTCAGGTCGAAGTGGAGGCCCAGCCGGGCCTCGTGGGACGTGGCCGCGGCCTCGCCCTGGAGGTCCTCCGCGAGTCGGTGGATCGCGTAGATCTCCTTGTCGGCGTCCTCGCCCTGGTCCGAGAGCCGCTCGATGGGCTCCACCGCGCGGGTCTCGATGGAGTCGAACCCGTGCAGCTCGAAGGTCTCGCGGATGGTGTCGAGGACGTGCTGCTCGATGATCCGCTCGGCGGGGAGGAACTCGGGGAAGCCGCTGATCGGCGTCACCTTGCCGCTGCTCATGCGTGGGGCCGTCCTTGGTCGTCCAGTCCTTGCAGGTAGGGGTTGGTCGTGCGCTCGCGCCGCATGGTCGTGGCCGGTCCGTGACCGGGCAGCACCAAGGTGCTGTCGGGCATCGGCAGGACGACCTCGCGAAGCGAGCGGCGCATGGCCGCGTCGTCGCCGCCCGGCAGGTCGGTGCGCCCGATGGAGCCGGCGAACAGCACGTCGCCGCTCAGCGTCGTCCGGTCCAGCCCCTCGGTCTCCGGGCTCTGGGTGAGCGTGTCCGGCACCTGGCCGAGCTCGAACAGCACCGACCCCTCGGTGTGCCCGGGCGCGTGCTTGACGTGGAAGTCCAGTCCGGCCAGCGCCACCTGATCACCATCGTGGAGGTCGACGACGTCGTCCGGCTCCCGCCACGTGGCGGTCCGGCCGAACTGCTGCTCCAGCATGTTCACCAGTCCGGGGTCCAGGGTGCCCAGCGGGTCCTTCAGGCGGTAGCGGTCGTCCGCGTGCAGGTAGGCCGCGAGCGTTCCGCCGCACACGGGCGTGACGGCATACACATGGTCGATGTGACCGTGGGTGAGCAGCACGGCCACCGGCTTCAGCCCGTGCTCGGCGAGCACCTCCGCCAGCTGCTCCTCCACCCCGATCCCCGGGTCGACCACCACGCACTCCTGCCCCGGCGCCGGAGCAAGCACGTAGCAGTTGGTGCCGAAGGCGGCAGCCGGGAATCCGAGCGCGAACACGCAGCGAGCCTAACGGAGCCCTCTCGCGGCTCCTGCGACGTCGCCGCTGGCCCCTTTCGCGGCTCCTGCGACGTCGCCGCTGGCTGTCCCTCCGTGACCGGCTCGTGACCTCGGGACCCTGTCAGCGCGCGGCGTTCTGCCTAGACTGCCTCGTGGCCATGCCTGCACCAACCCGTCCCCAGGAGCCGCACCGATGAGCCACGCCCGCGCCGCGCGTGCCCGAGCCGCGCGTGTGGGGCTGGCTGCCGCCGTCGTGGGGGCGACGATGGCGCTCGGGGCCTGTGGCGGTAGCGCGCAGGCCAACGCCAACGGCTGCACTCCCCCGCCGCAGACGCCGACCGCGGCGAAGAGCTTCGCGTCGGCGCCACCGCCGTCCGACGCCCAGCACACGACCTGGACCGCCACGCTGCAGACCAACTGCGGGAAGATCACGGTCCAGCTCTACGGCGACAAGGCCCCACAGACCGTGTCCTCCTTCCTCCACCTCGCTCGGGCCGACTACTGGAAGGACAGCCCCTGCCACCGGCTCACGACCGAGGGGATCTACGTCCTGCAGTGTGGTGACCCGACCGGCACCGGGACGGGCACCCCCGGCTACGGCTTCGGGATCGAGAACGCCCCCGCTGACGGTGACTACCCGCCGGGGACGCTCGCGATGGCGCGGTCGATGGACCCGAACAGCAACGGTGGGCAGTTCTTCATCGTCTACCGCGACACGAAGCTGCCCACTGCCGGCGGCGGCTACAGCATCTTCGGCAAGGTCACCGGGGGGATGGACATCGTGCGCACCATCGCCAAGGCTGGAGTCGCCAAGGACGCGCCGCGGCCCGGCGACGGGGCCCCCGCCCAGCCCATCAGCATCCTGTCCGTGAGCGTCCAGCAAGCCCAGCAGAAAGGCTGATCCGTGTCCGAGCACCCCGACGAGCGGCCCGAGCAGACACCGCCGCGGCCCAGCCCGGCCGCGATGCCGGCTCGTCAGCGGGAAGGTGTGGTGCCGGCCCCCGCAGCCCGACCGACCACGCCGATCGCACCGGTGCGGCCCGCGACCGACGGCCGGCAGTTCGGCCGGGTCGCCGAGGACGGCACGGTCTTCGTGCGCACCGGCGACGGGGAACGCTCCGTCGGCTCCTACCCCGGTGCGACCGACGAGGAGGCCCTGGCCTTCTTCGCCCGCAAGTATGACGACCTCGACGCGACCGTGGAGCTCCTCCTGCAGCGCGTGACCCAGACCGACCTGCCCGCCCAGGAGGCCCAAGCCGCGTTGAAGAGCCTGCGCCAGCACACCGCGGAGCCGGCGGTGGTCGGCGACCTCGATGCCCTCGCGGACAAGGTCCGCCGCATCGAGGAGGCCGTCGGCGAGCGGCGCAAGGTGGAGGAGGAGCAGCGCGCGGCGGCCCGAGCGGAGAGCCTCGCCCGGCGCGAGGAGATCGTCGCCGAGGCGGAGCGGATCGCCGCCCAGCCGGCTGAGAGGGTGCAGTGGAAGGCCAGCGGAGCCCGGATGCGCGCGCTGCTGGATGAGTGGAAGGCCCACCAGCGCTCCGGGGCCCGGTTGGACAAGCCCACCGAGAACGCCCTCTGGCAACGGTTCAGCGCCGCCCGCAACGGGTTCGACAAGGCCCGTCGCTCCTGGTTCTCCGAGCTGGAGGGTCAGCAGGCCGAGGCGAAGGCGACCAAGGAGCGGCTCGTCAAGGAGGCGGAGGCCCTGGCGGCGAGCAAGGACTGGGGGCCGACGGCGACGGCCTACAAGAAGCTCATGGACCGGTGGCGCGCCGCCGGGCGCGCCTCCCGCGGGGACGACGACGCACTCTGGGCGCGGTTCAAGGCCGCCCAGGACAGCTTCTTCACCGCCAAGGACGAGGTCAACGCCCAACAGCAGCAGGAGTTCGAGGCCAACCTGGCGGTCAAGGAGGAGCTGCTCACGGAGGCCGAGGCGATCCTGCCGGTGACCGACCTGGACGCCGCCAAGGCGAAGCTGCGCGGCATACAGGACCGGTGGGATGCGGCGGGGAAGGTGCCGCGCAAGGACATCGAGCGAGTCGAGAAGGCGATGCGGCGGATCGAGCAGGTGGTCCGCGAGGCCGACGAGAAGCGTTGGCACAGCACTAATCCCGAGGCCGCGGCGCGGGCGCAGTCGTTGGTCGACCAGCTGGAGAGCGCCGTCGCCGGCCTGCGCGACGACCTGGCGAGGGCCGAGGCCGGTGGCGACGAGCGCAAGATCGCCGATGCGCGCGCCGCCCTCGAGGCACGTGAGCAGTGGCTCGCGCAGGCCCGGGCCGGCGTGGAGGAGTTCGGCAGCTGACGCCGGTCGGCTGCGGCTCCCGCTGCGGCTACTGCGGCTCCGACCGGGGACCGGACAACACCCCGCGGGCTGTGTGCAGCTCGGCGACGATGCCCTTGAGGGGTTCCTCGTCGGGCAGCGGCAGGCGGCGCGGTTCGCGCTGCTCGCGGGCCGCGGCCCGCAGGTCCTCCATGGCGTCGAGGACCTCATGCACCCCCTCGGCCGACGGCGTGGGGCCACCGCGTTCGGTGTGGACGACGAGGGCGGTGACCGCGTCGGTCAGCCGCTCGAGCGCGACGATGGCGGGCCACCACGCGGCGGCCCACGTGCTCACGGGCGGCGGCTCGGCGAGCGCCTGCTGGAAGACGGTCCGCAGGTCGGACAGCCGGCGATAGGTGTGCCGCCGCAGGGGCGAACGGGCCGAGTGGTCCGGGCCGAGGGCGACACGCAGGTAGGCGAGCACGTCGTCGGAGGCGTCCGCGAACCGTTCGGCGATGCGGGTCCGCGAGCGCCAGCTGTCCGGCCAGGGCAGGTAGCCGACGACGAGCACGATCGCGCTGCCGAGCAGGGTGTCGATCAGCCGGTAGACCACCAGCTGCTCGTTGCCCCGATGGATCAGGTCGATCAGCAGCACGATCACCGGGGTCAGGAGGGTCGCGAAGAGCCCGTAGTTGCGCACGATGGCAACCGGCATGAGGAAGGCGAAGACCGCCATCGCGACGAGGATCCAGGGGCCGAACGGCACGAAGACGATGACCAGGGTCCCGATCAGGACACCGACCACCGTCCCGAGCCCGCGCTGGACGGCCCGCGCGAACACCGAGCCGAAGTCCGGTTTGAGGGCGACCGCGACGGTCAGGGCCACCCAGTAGGGCCGTTGCAGGGGCAGGGTGCGCATGACGACCTCGGCCACCCCCATGCACAGGGTCAGCCGCAGGGTGGTCAGGAGGGTGACCGGGCCGCTGCTGAGCGCGTCCCAGGCGGAGCTGAGCCGCTCCCGGACGGTGGCCCGCTCGACGAGCTGCTGAGGCGGGTCCCCCGGCTGCCTCCCGGCGAGCAGGGTTTCGACCGAGCCCAGGCCGCTGAGCAGGGCGGCCAGGTCTCCGGACTGGCCGTCCGGAGAGGGGACCTCCGGGGGGTCGCCGCGGTGCTGGACCGCTTCGGCGGTCGCGTCCAGGGCCCTCAGCACGGCGGCCGGCACGGGGCGGCCGCGGCGGACGAGGCCGAGTGCGGCCTCCACGACGGGGGTGGCCTCGTTGAGCAGCGCCAGCAGCCGGCGGAACTGGTCGTCGTGCCCACCGGAGCGCGACCGGGCCACGATCACCGCGTCGTAGGCCTCGTTGAGGGCGGCGGTGAGCGCCTGCCGTTGGAGCTCCACCGAGCTGGTCCCCACGGCCGCGAGCATCCGGCTGAGGGTGGCGTAGACCTTGGCCACGCTGGCCCGCTCCGGTGCGCTCACCCGGCCCAGGCCGGTGGACAGCGAGAGCAGCAGCTCCCACCCCGCCCCGCCGAGGTAGAGCAGCGGCGGCAGCCAGACCGGGCCGGCGCCGAAGCTGATGCCGGAGGCGACGACGGTGTAGATGACGAACTGCAGCGAGGCCACCGAGGCGACGTTGCCGAGCACGGACACCAGCCCGGAGACCAGCGCGGCGCCCACGACGAGGACGATGGCCAGGATGTCGTGGCCGAAGACCAGGCTGCCGAGCAGGAACCCGACGGCCCCGGAGGCGGCGACCGTGGCGACGCGGATGGCGCGCTGCCGGTAGGGGCCGCCCCGGTCGGTCAGGGAGGCCGCCAGCGCCCCCATCGAGCCGATCAGGCCGGGCGCGAGGTGACCGGTCGCCATACCGGTGGAGACCGGGCCGACCACGGCCAAGGACGTGCGGACGGCCCGTCCCCACGGGATGGGCGCGGGGCGGGGCCGGAGCAGCTGGCGCACCCAGACCGGTGCGCTCAGGTCACTCACCCGGGGATGGCGGTCGTGGGCCGGCGGCGAGCTCTTTCCGAGGTCGTCCGCTGCCGGCATCCCCCGATTATGGGGCTTGTCCCATCTGGAAGAGTCGCCCCATGCCGACCACCATCGACACCGCCGCCCAGGGACTGTGCTCCTACATCGATGCCTCGCCCTCGCCGTTCCACGCCTGCGCCGAGGCGGCTCGGCTGCTGGAGGGGCACGGCTTCACCGCGGTGGCCGAGACGGCGGCGTGGCCGTCCGAACCGGGCCGGTACTACCTCATCCGGGGCGGATCACTCGTCGCCTGGAGCACCGAGCACGCCGACGGGCCGGCGACGCCGTTCCGGGTGGTCGGGGCGCACACCGACAGTCCCAACCTGCGGATCAAGCCGCAACCGGACCTGTCGCGGGCGGGCTGGCAGCTGCTGGGCGTCGAGGTCTACGGCGGGCCGCTGCTGTCCTCGTGGCTGGATCGCGACCTCGGCGTGTCCGGCCGCGTCGCGGTCCGCGGAACCGGCGGCACGGTCCCGGAGACGCGGCTGGTCAAGGTCGATGACCCGGTCCTCCGGGTGGCCCAGCTCGCCATCCACCTGGACCGTGACGTCAACACCGAGGGGGTCAAGCTCAACGCCCAGCAGCACCTCTCCCCCATCTGGGGCGTCGGCACCGGCCCCGGCGACTTCACCGGCTGGCTGGCCGAGCAGGTCGGGTCCGCGCCCGGCGACGTCCTCGGCTGGGACCTGATGACCCACGACCTCACGCCAGCCCGCCTGCTCGGGCGGCACCGCGACCTGGTCGCCGCCCCGCGGCTGGACAACCTGGCCACCAGCTACGCCGGCGTGCGTGCCCTCGCCACCGCGGTCGAGGAGGCGCCGGCGCGCCCGTCCACCCAGGTGCTCGTGCTCTTCGACCACGAGGAGGTGGGCAGCATGTCCGAGCGGGGGGCCTTCTCCACGCTGCTGCCCGTCGCCCTCGAGCGGATCGTGGGCACCCTCGGCGGTGGCCGGGAGGAGTACCTGCGGGCCCTCGCCGGCACCGTCATCGCCTCCGGCGACATGGCCCACGCCACGCACCCCAACTACGCCGACCGGCACGAGCCGCAGCACCAGATCGCGATGAACGGCGGCCCCGTGCTCAAGGTCAACACCAAGCTGCGCTACGCCACCGACGCGGTCGGGGCGGCCGCGTTCGTCGCAGCGTGTGAGCAGGCCGGTGTGCCGGTGCAGAAGTTCGTCGTGCGCTCGGACCTGCCGTGCGGCTCGACGGTCGGTCCGATGACCGCGGCCCTGACCGGCGCGACCACCGTGGACTTCGGTGCCCCCATGCTGTCGATGCACTCCGCGCGCGAGCTCGCAGGCGCTGCGGACCAGTCCATGTATGCCGGCGCGCTCGCGGCCTTCCTCTCCCCCGCATGAGCGCCCCGGTCGTCAGCCGGCGCGCTGTGGCTGGGGATGCCGGTGGGAGTTCTTGCCGCCGGTGATGCGGTAGACGTCGAAGACACCGTCGATCTTGCGGACGGCCTTGATGACGTGGTCGAGGTGACCCGGATCGCCCATCTCGAAGGTGAACCGCGAGAGGGCCACCCGGTCGCGGGACGTGTGGACGCTGGCGGACAGGATGTTGACGTGCTGGTCGGACAGCACCCGGGTGACGTCGGAGAGCAGCCGGCTGCGGTCGAGCGCCTCGACCTGCAGCTGCACGAGGAACACCGACCCCGACGAGGGCGCCCAGGCGACCTCGATCAGGCGCTCGGGCTGCTCGGAGAGCTGTTCGACGTTGCTGCAGTCGGCTCGGTGCACCGAGACGCCGCTGCCCGTGGTGACGAAACCGATGATCGGGTCCCCGGGCACCGGGGTACAGCACCGCGCGAGCTTGACCCACACGTCATCGGTGCCCACGACCGTGACCCCGGGATCCTTCGCCCGGCGCCGCAGCGCCCGCGGCGTGGTCGCCTCGGCCAGGTCCTCGCTGGTGCCCTCCTCGCCACCGAGCGAGCTGACCAGTCGGCCGACGATGTGCTGGGCCGAGACATGTCCCTCACCGACCGCGGCATAGAGCGCGTCGATGCCGTTGTAGCGCAACTCCCCCGCGAGCGCGGTGAGCGACTCCACCGACATGAGGCGCTGCAGCGGGAGGCCCTGCTTGCGCATGGCCTTGGCGATCTGCTCCTTGCCGGTCTCGATCGCCTCCTCGCGCCGCTCCTTGGAGAACCACTGCCGGATCTTGTTGCGCGCCCGCGGGCTCTTGACGAAGGTGAGCCAGTCGCGGCTCGGACCGGCCCCGTCGGCCTTGGAGGTGAGGATCTCGACGACGTCGCCGTTCTGCAGCTCGCTCTCCAGCGGCACGAGCCGGCCGTTGACCCGGCCCCCGATGCAGTGATGACCCACCTCGGTGTGCACCGCGTAGGCGAAGTCGACCGGCGTCGACCCGGCGGGCAGGCCCATCACCGCACCCTGCGGGGTGAAGACGTAGACCTCGCGGGCGTTGATCTCGAAGCGCAGCGACTCGAGGAACTCCCCCGGGTCGGCCGTCTCGCGCTGCCACTCCAGCAGCTGGCGCAGCCAGCCCATGTCGTTGATCGGTCCGGTGCCGCCGTCGGCCGGCTCCCCCTTGCCCTTGCCCTCGGCCGGCACGGATGCCCCCGGGGCGTCCTCCTTGTACTTCCAGTGCGCGGCGACGCCGTACTCGGCACGGCGGTGCATCTGGTGGGTGCGGATCTGGATCTCGACCGGCTTGCCCTCGGGGCCGATGACCGTCGTGTGCAACGACTGGTACATGTTGAACTTCGGCATCGCGATGTAGTCCTTGAACCGCCCCGGCAGGGGGTTCCACCGCGCGTGCAGGGCACCGAGCACCGCGTAGCAGTCGCGCACCGAGTCGACCAGGACGCGCACGCCGACCAGGTCGTAGATGTCCTCGAAGTCGCGCCCGCGCACGCGCATCTTCTGGTAGACGGAGTAGTAGTGCTTGGGCCGGCCGGTCACGACCGCCTTGATCTTGGCGGACCGCAGGTCGGCGCTGACCTGCTCGCGCACCCCGGCGAGGTACTCCTCGCGGGCGGGCGCCCGCTCGGCAACCAACCGGACGATCTCGTCATACACCTTGGGATGCAGGGTGGCGAACGACAGGTCCTCGAGCTCCCACTTGATGGTGTTCATGCCCAGCCGGTGCGCCAGCGGGGCGTAGATCTCGAGGGTCTCCTCGGCCTTGCGCTGGGCCGACTCCTTGGAGACGAACCGCCATGTGCGGGCGTTGTGCAGCCGGTCGGCGAGCTTGATCACCAGCACCCGGATGTCGCGGGCCATCGCCACGACCATCTTGCGCACGGTCTCGGCCTGGGCCGCGTCGCCGTAGGTCACCTTGTCCAGCTTGGTGACCCCGTCGACCAGCATGGCGATCTCCTCGCCGAAGTCCTCGGTCAGCTGCTCGAGGCTGTATGCCGTGTCCTCCACCGTGTCGTGCAGCAGCGCCGCGGCCAGGGTGGGCGGGGTCATGCCCAGTTCGGCCAAGATCGTGGTCACGGCGAGCGGGTGGGTGATGTAGGGGTCGCCGCTCTTGCGGCGCTGCCCACGGTGCGCCTTCTCGGCGACCGCGTAGGCCCGCTCGATCAGTGCCAGGTCGGCCTTCGGGTGGGTGGCGCGGACAGTGCGCAGGAGCGGTTCGAGCACCGGCGTCGTGGCCGTCCGGGACCCACCGCCGAGGCGGGCGAGGCGGGCGCGCACCCGGCTCGAGGCGTGCGAGGCCGCCGAGCCGGTGGCGACGTCCTCACTCATGCAGCAAGTCTAGTTGTCCTCGCTCACACGACGAGCATCGTGTGCAGGCGGCGTCCGTGGAGTCGGTCCCGGCCGTGCAGGAAGCCGAGCTCGATGACCGCCTCGAAGCCGGCCACGACGGCGCCGGTGCGCTCGAGCAGGGCACAGGTCGCCGCGGCGGTGCCGCCTGTCGCGAGCACGTCGTCCAGGACCAGGACCCGCTCTCCGGCGGCGAAGGCGTCGGTGTGGACCTCGATCGCGGCGCTGCCGTACTCCAGGTCGTACTCCGTGCGGTGGGTCGGCCCGGGCAGCTTGCCGGCCTTGCGGACCGGCACGAAGCCCACGCCGAGCTCGTAGGCGACCGCGGCACCGAGGATGAAACCGCGCGCCTCGATCCCCGCCACCACCTCGGCGTTCCCGCGCCACCGGTCGGCGACGTCACGGACCACGGCACCCATCGCCGTGGGGTCGCTGAGCAGCGGCGTGAAGTCCTTGAACACCACGCCCGGCTCCGGGAAGTCGGGGATGTCACGCAGGTGCCTGCGCACCACGTCGGTGACATCGGTCGTGCCGGCTCGGTCGCGGGAGCGGCCGACGGGCTCCACCGCCATCAGCGACGAGACCGCGACTTGCGCCGCGGCTGGTTGCGCGGACCGCCCTGGGCGTAGGGGTGCAGCGGCCGGCCGCCGACGTGCCCGGTGCCGCTGTCGGCCGATTGACCGTTGCCGGGACTGGCCCCGCCGGCGGGTCGGTTGCCGCCCTGCCCGGCCGGGGCGGTGTCGTCGACCGCACCCTCCGCGGCGCCGTCGTCGGCGACCGCGGCGGCCTCCGCCGGGGTGCGTCCCGCCTCGTCGAGCTGGTCGGCGGCCACCGGGTGCTCCACGCCGTACTTGGCTTGGTACTTCGCGGCCCGCTTCGCCAGCGCCTTCATCCGCGGCTCCCGCTCACGCAGGTCGGCGAGCAGCGGGGTGGCGATGAAGATGGAGGAGTAGGTGCCGGCCGCGATACCGACGAACAGCGCCAGGCTGAGGTCCAGCAGCGTGCCGGCACCGAGCAGGGTGAAGCCCACCACGAGGATCGACGCCACCGGCAACAGCGCGACGACCGAGGTGTTGATGGAGCGCACCAGGGTCTGGTTGACGGCGATGTTCGCCGCCTGGCTGTAGGTGAGCCGGCCGTTCGCCAGTGCCGCCGAGGTGTTCTCTCGGACCTTGTCGAAGACGACGACGGTGTCATAGAGCGAGTAGCCCAAGATGGTCAGGAAGCCGATCATCGAGGCCGGGGTGATCTCGAAGCCGAACAGGGCGTAGATCCCCACGGTGATGACCAGGTCGTGCAACAGCGCGACCAGGGCGGCGACGGCCATCTTCCAGGTGCGGAAGTAGATCGCCAGCACCAACGTCACCAGACCGAGGAACCAGCCCAGGGCCCACAGCGCCTTGTTGGTGACCGTCTGGCCCCAGCTGGCACCGACGAGCGAGGTGCTCACCGTGTCCTGCTTGACGTGGAACTCCTTGGCCAGGTCGGCGGCGACCTGCTGGCGCTCCTGCTTGGTGAGCTGCTCGGTCTCCAGCCGGACGGTGCTCTGGCCCAGCTTGGTGACCACCACGTTGGCCCCGGCCACGTCACCGCTGACGGCCTGCTTGGCCCGCACGTCGTAGTTCTGCGTGTTGGTCACGTTCGGGACCCGGTACTCCGAGCCGCCGCGGAACTCCAGGCCGAAGTTCAGGCCCCGGCCGAAGATGCCGACCGCGGCCAGGATGAGGATCACGACCGAGACGGCATACCAGACCTTCTGGCGGCGGACGAACTGGATCTGCCGGCGACCGGTGTAGAGGTCGTTGCCGAACTGCGCGAAGCTCATCATGCCGAGTGACCCCCTTCCACAGGCCGGCGCCGCGTGGGCACCGACACCCGGCCGCGGCCGGCATACGTCGCCCCCTTGGCACCGAGCCGCTTGGGGTCGAAGCCGGACCACTTGTGCCCGCCGCCGAAGAACTCGGTGTTCGCCAGCAGCGTGAGCAGCGGATGGGTGAACAGCATGACCACGGCGACGTCGATCAACGTGGTGAGGCCGAGGGTGAACGCGAAGCCCTTCACATTGCTCTCGGACAGGATGTAGAGCACCGCGGCGGCGAGGAAGTTCACCCCGTCGGAGATCAGGATGGTGCGCCGCGCACGGGCCCACCCGGTCTCGACGGCGGAGCGGAGTCTTCGGCCCTCACGGACCTCGTCCCTCACGCGTTCGAAGTAGACGATGAACGAGTCGGCGGTGATGCCGATGGCCACGATCGCGCCCGTCACCCCCGCCATCGTCAGGCGGTAGCCGTAGCCCCACCCGAGCAAGGTCAGCCCGACCCACGTGAGCAGGCCGGCCAGGATCAGCGAGCAGACGGTGACCATGCCCAGCGCGCGGTACTGCAGCAGCGAGTAGATGACGACGAGCAGGAGGCCGATCGCGCCGGCCATGAGGCCCTTGGTCAGCTGGTCGCTACCGAGCTGCGGGCTGATCCGGTCCTGCGTCTGGATCTTGAACGACAGCGGCAGCGCACCGAACTTCAGCTGGTTGGCCAGGGTCTTGGCGCTCTCGGGGGTGAAGTTGCCGGTGATGCTCGCCTTGCCGTTGGTGATCACCGCCATGGACTGCGGGGCGGAGATGACCTCACCGTCGAGGACCATCGCGAACCGGTTCTGCGGGGAACCCTGCGGGTACTGGCCCAGGCGCTCGGTGACCTTCTCGAACTGCTGGGCGCCCTTGCTGTCGAAGGTCAGCCGCACCTCGGAGCGTCCGGTCGGGGTCCCGTTCTGGTTGATCTCGGGACCGGAGGTCGCGTCGGCGATCTTGTCACCGGTGATCTCCACCGGGCCGAGGATGAACTTCTCACTGCCGTCGTCCTGGCAGGCCACCATCGGCTGCCCGTTGGGCACCTGCTGTTCCTTGATGGCGTTGCGCTGCTTGCGGTTCGCGCAGTTGAGCTGGGTGAACTTCTGCGCCAGCGCCGGCGTGACCCACGCCTTGTCGCTCGGGTTGGTGGGCTTCTGCGTCGGGGTGTTCGCCGGGGTCGACGGCGACGGCTTCGGCGAGCTGGACGGGTTCGCCGGCTTGGCCGTCTTCTTCGCCGACCTGCTCGGCGACGGGGACGAGGAAGGCTTCTTCGTGGACCCGTTGTCGGCGCGCAGGGCGTTCGGCACCAGCCCCTTGGCCGAGGAGGTGCTTGGGCTCGACGACGGCGTGGCCGGCTTCGAGGCCTTGCCCGAGGGGCTCGAGGGCGACGGAGCGGGGGTGCTGCCGGTCGGGGACGGCGTCGGCGTCGGGGCGGGCTGGCCGCTCGGCTGCGCCTCGATGACCGGACGGAACATCATCTGAGAGGACTTCGACAACGCGTCCAGCTGCTGCTGGCTCGGCTCTCCGGGCAGGGAGACCACGATGTTGCTGCCGCCCAGGGTGGAGACCTCGGCCTCGCTGACGCCGGTGCTGTCGACCCGCTGGCGGATGATGCTGACGGCCTGCTGGACCTGCTGGTCGTTGACCTTCTGCTTGCCCTGGACGACGGGCTGGAGGACCATCTCGGTCCCGCCCTCGAGGTCCAGGCCGAGCTTCGGGGTCCACTGGGCGTGGCCCAGGGTGGCCACGCCGGCCAGCAGGCCGTAGAGCCCGGCCACCAGCACCGCGAGGACCACGAGGGTCCGCACCGGCTTCCGGTTCCGGGGGTGTGCTGCCACGGGCGGTTACTCCCCGGAGGTCCGGGGTGAGGTGGAGGTGTCGCTCTCCGGCTCGTCCGTGGTCGTGGGCTCCTCCGTCGCAGGCTGCTCGGCCGGCGTGGTGGACGCGGTGGTGGCCGGTCCGGCGCCGGGTGCCTGGGGCGCAGCGAGGACCGCCCGGCGGTCGTAGCGCAGGTGCACGCCCGGGCTCACCTCGAGGGTCGCGTAGGCATCGTCGAGGAAGGTGATCCGGCCGTAGAGCCCGGACGTGGTGCGGGCCTCATCACCCACCTCGAGGGAGGCCTGCTGCTGCTGCATGGTGCGCTGGCGCCGCCGCTGGGACCAGAACATGAACACGATCAGCAGGATCGGGATCGCGAAGATGAGCAGGGAGAACCCGCCCGACCCGCCGGAGTTGGAGGAGTTCGCGGCCAGCAAGGAGGCCAGTGACGACATGGAGGAGGTCCTTATGGAGTGTTCAGGGTTACAGGGCGCCGGCTGAGTCTAGGTGACCCGCGCTGGCAGACCAAAGAAGGCACGGCCGAAGCGACGACAGCCGGTATGCCGGTTCAGTCGCCGAAGCGTCCCTCACCTTCCCCCAACGGAAGCGTGGGCACATCGGTTCCCGCCCCGCGGCCGGCCCGGCCGGCGACGGGCGCCTCGGGCGGCGGGGTCAGGTCGAGGTGCTCCCAGGCCAGCGGGGCGGCGGCCCGGCCCCGGGGGGTCCGGATCATGAAGCCCTCCCGCACGAGGAACGGCTCGGCCACGGTCTCGACGGTGTCGGTCTCCTCACCCACGGCGACCGCGAGCGTGCCGAGCCCCACCGGCCCGCCACCGAAGCGCCGGCACAACGAGTCCAGCACCGCACGGTCGAGCCGGTCCAGCCCGCGCTCGTCCACGTCGAACAGCGCCAGAGCGGCCCGGGCCGCCTCGGCATCGACGACGCTGCCGCCGTGGACCTGAGCCCAGTCGCGCACCCGCCGCAGCAACCGGTTGGCGATGCGGGGGGTGCCGCGGGAGCGGCGCGCGATCTCGCTCACCCCCGCCGGCTCGGTCGTCACCCCGAGCAGCTCGGCGGAGCGCACCAGGATGCGCTCCAGGTCACGCGCGGCGTAGTAGTCAAGGTGCCCGGTGAAGCCGAACCGGTCGCGCAGCGGAGCAGGGAGCAGCCCCGACCGGGTGGTGGCGCCGACGACGGTGAACGGCGGCAGCTCCAGCGGGATCGCCGTCGCGCCCGGGCCCTTGCCCACCACCACGTCGACCCGGAAGTCCTCCATGGCCAGGTAGAGCATCTCCTCGGCCGCCCGGGACATCCGGTGGATCTCGTCGAGGAAGAGCACCTCGCCCTCGGCCAGCGAGGACAGGACAGCCGCGAGGTCGCCGGCGTGCTGGATGGCGGGGCCGCTGGTGATCCGGATCGGCTGCTCCAGCTCGGCGGCGACGATCATCGCCAACGTGGTCTTGCCGAGGCCGGGCGGCCCGGACAGCAGCACGTGGTCCGGCGGGGTGCCCCGGCGGCGGGCCGCCTCAAGCACCAGGCCGAGCTGGTCACGCACCCGGGTCTGCCCGTGGATGTCGCGCAGCCGGCGCGGCCGCAGGGCCGCCTCGACCTGGCGCTCGTCCTCCTCCGCGACGGGGTCGACGGTCCGGGCGGAGGCGTCCACCGAGCCGTCGGCGTGGGCCTCGCCGGCGCCCCCACGACGGGCCATCAGCGCCCCAGCTCCCGCAGGGCGGCGCGCAGCAGGCCGGAGATGTCGCCGGTGTCCACACCCTCGCCCGCGCCGACGACCTCGATGGCGTCTTCGGCCTGCTTGGCGGACCAGCCGAGCCCGGTCAGTGCCTCCTTGACCTGGCCCTTCCAGGCGTCGGCTGCGGGCACGGGCCGGCTCGCGCCGGCCGGGCCGCCGACGGCCGGTGCCCCGATCTTGTCGCGCAGCTCCAGGACGATCCGCTCGGCGCCCTTCTTGCCGATGCCCGGCACCTTGGTCAGGGCCACCAGGTCGCCCTCGGAGACGGCGCGACGCAGGTCCTCGGGCGGGTGCACCGCGAGCATCGCCAGCGCCAGCCGGGGACCGACGCCCGAGACGGTCTGGACCTGCTCGAAGACGGCGCGTTCGTCCGCGTCGGCGAAGCCGTAGAGGGTGAGCGACTCCTCGCGCACGACCAGCGAGGTGGCCAGGCGCACCTCTCCCCCGGCGCGCAGGCCGGCCGCGGTCGTCGGCGTGGTGTGCACGAGCAGGCCCACCCCGCCGACCTCGACCACGGCGGAGTCGAGGCCGACGTCGAGGACGGGGCCGCGCACGGAGCTGATCACCGGGCCACCTTCGCACGACGGGCCCGCTGGACCGCCACCGCGTCCTGCAGCCGGTTCTGGGCCCCGCCGCGCCATACTTGGCAGATCGCGAGGGCCAGCGCGTCGGCGGCGTCGGCCGGCGTGGGGCGGGAGGTGAGCCGCAGGATGCGGGTGACCATCGTCGTCACCTGAGCCTTGTCGGCACGCCCGCTGCCCGTGACCGCGGCCTTGACCTCGGTCGGGGTGTGCGTCGACACCGGCAGCCCGAGCCGGGCGGCGGCGAGCATCGGCACGGCCGAGGCCTGGGCCGTGCCCATGATCCCCTTGATGTTCGCCTTGGCGAAGACCCGCTCGACGGCGACGGCGTCCGGCTCGTAGCGCGCCAGCCACACGTCGATCTCGCGGGCGAGGGCGGCGAGGCGCAGGTGCGGCTCGTCGGTGGTCGGCGTGCGGACGACCCCCACCGCGACCATGCGCAGCGGCTTGCCGAGGTCACCCTCGACGATGCCGAGACCGCAGCGGGTCAGGCCCGGGTCGACGCCGAGCACGCGCACCGGCGCCACCCCTTCCTCGAGTCGGGCCCACCACCCGGCGGACGCACAGACGTTCGAGGACGAACCTACTCCTCGCCGTCGAGCTCGGCGAGGACCTCGTCCGGGATGTCGCCGTTGGCGTAGACGTTCTGCACGTCGTCGCAGTCCTCGAGCGCCTCGACCACCCGGAACATCTTGCGTGCGCCGTCGGTGTCCAGAGGGACCTCGACGCTGGGGATCCAGGAGGCCTCGGCCGAGTCGTAGTCGATGCCCGCGTCCTGCAGGGCGGTGCGGACGCCGACGAAGTCACCGGCCTCGCTGACGATCTCGAAGGAGTCGCCGAGGTCGTTGATCTCCTCGGCGCCGGCCTCCAGCACGATCTCGAGCAGCTGCTCCTCGGTCAGCCCGTCCTTGGGCGCGATGACCACGCCCTTGCGGTTGAACAGGTAGGACACGCTGCCGGAGTCGGCCATCGAGCCGCCGTTGCGGGTGAGCGCGGTGCGCACCTCCATGACGGCGCGGTTCTTGTTGTCGGTCAGGCACTCGATGAGGACCGCCACGCCGCCGGGCGCGTAGCCCTCGTAGACCAGCGCCTGGTACTCCGCTCCCCCGGCCTCGGCGCCGCTGCCGCGCTTGACCGCGCGGTCGATGTTGTCGTTGGGGACGCTGGCCTTCTTGGCCTTCTGGACGGCGTCGTAGAGGGTGGGGTTGCCGGCGGGGTCACCGCCGCCCGTGCGGGCCGCGACCTCGATGTTCTTGATGAGCTTGGCGAAGAGCTTGCCCCGCTTGGCGTCGATCGCCGCCTTCTTGTGCTTGGTCGTCGCCCACTTGGAGTGACCGCTCATCCCTCTCCCTCAGCTGCGTCGTGTGTGTCAGTGCCGATGCCGACCGACGATCCTACCGGTCGTATGCCGGGTGCCTGCCGGCCGCTGGTCAGTCGCCCGAGCGTGCGCGCGCCTCGCGGACGAGGTCGACGAACAGCTCGTGCACCCGGTGGTCGCCGCTCACCTCCGGGTGGAAGGACGTGGCCAGCAGGTTGCCCTGGCGGACGGCGACCACGCGACCCTTGGCCGGACCGTCCTCGACGGTGGCGAGGACCTCGACCGCCGGGCCGATCTCCTCCACCCACGGCGCGCGGATGAACACCGCACGCAGGGGGTGTGCCTCGCCGTCGCGCAGGTGCTCGAAGTGCAGGTCCCCCTCGAAGGAGTCCACCTGGCGCCCGAAGGCGTTGCGGCGCACGGTGACGTCCAGCCCGCCCAGGGTCTGCTGGTCCGGACGGGCGTCGACGATCCGGTCGGCGAGCATGATCATCCCGGCGCAGGAGCCGTAGACCGGCATGCCGGCCGCGATCCGGTCGCGCAACGGCTGCTGCAGGTCGAAGGCGCGGACCAGCTTGTCCATGGTGGTGGACTCGCCGCCGGGGATGACGAGGGCCTCGACGTCCGCCAACTCGCTCGGCCGGCGCACCGGCGTCGCGTCGGCACCGAGCTGACCGAGGACGTGCACGTGCTCGCGCACGTCCCCCTGCAGGGCGAGGACCCCGATGCGCGGGGTCGGCGTCACCAGCCGCGCTCGGCGAGCCGGTGCGGCTGCGGGATGTCGTCGACGTTGATGCCGACCATGGCCTCGCCCAGGCCGCGGGAGACCTTGGCGATCACGTCGGGGTCGTCGTAGAAGGTCGTCGCCTTGACGATGGCCTCCGCGCGCTGCGCCGGGTTGCCCGACTTGAAGATGCCGGAGCCGACGAAGACGCC